>CALCRR010000145.1 GCA_937894495.1 uncultured Ruminococcus sp.
GCTTCTTGCTTCTAGAGGCACAGGTGGGGGAGGCGAGCCGTCCGCCCGAGGACACACTTGACAAATTAGTTTTGCATATGATATACTAGCATAAAGCTATACTAACATAAAGACTGAACAGGCTATGGTTATTCATGAAGCCGGGCTTTCGGGCAGCAGGTATTGATACCTTCACAGAAAGGTGCTGCATCTGCGGGACAGCAAAGAGAATGCTGTTTCGCAGGTGTTTTTTTATATCTTTTCAGGCAACAGGCGAGGAGATGATATTATGAGCAATAATAAGATCAGCAGCAGCTTTCACGATACTGCCATGAGGGTCTCGGCGGTGAGTGCAGCGGTTAACATTCTGCTTTCGCTGTTAAAGGCTGCCGCAGGGATAATTGCAGGCTCGGCGGCTATGATATCCGATGCGGTGCACTCGGCTTCTGATGTTTTCAGCACGGCGGTGGTGATGATAGGCGTTACCCTGTCGGAGAAAAAGCCCGATAAGGAGCACCCCTACGGTCACGAGCGGATAGAGTGCGTGGCGTCGGTGCTGCTGGCGGTGATACTTGCCGCAACAGGTCTCGGCATCGGCTATAAAGGGGTCGAGAAGATAATCTTTTCATCTTCTCACAAGCTGGCGGTGCCCGGGATAACTGCGCTGATAGCAGCGGTGGTCTCGGTGGCGGTGAAGGAGCTTATGTACCGCTATACCGCAAGGGCGGCGAAAAAGATAAACTCGGGGGCGCTTATGGCTGATGCCTGGCACCACCGCTCCGATGCCCTGTCATCGGTGGGCTCATTTGCGGGCATTTTAGGCGCAAGGCTGGGCTTGCCCGTGCTGGACCCCCTGGCAAGCGTGGTCATCTGCGTTTTTATCGAAAAGGCAGCGGTTGAGATCTTCCTCGACGCCATTGACAAGATGATAGACAAAGCCTGCCCCGATGATCATGTGGAGAAAATGAAGTCGGTGATTTTAAGTATCGACGGAGTTATGGGGATAGACGAGCTGAGAAGCAGGCTCTTCGGCTCGAGAGTGTATGTTGAGGTGGAGATCACCGTGAGCTCGGAAAAAACCTTTGTTGAAGCTCACGATACCGCCGAAAAGGTACACGCAGCTATCGAGGGCGAGTTCCCCGACGTTAAGCACTGCATGGTACACGTAAACCCCGACAGCGCAGGTGAGCCCGACGCTGCCAAGCTCCCCCGATGATCAGCTCACAAACTATAAAAACTAAAGCGGCACTGTATGAGTTTAGTCATGCAGTGCCGCTTTAAATAAGGGAAATATGGTATATAGGAGAAAGCTTTATCAA
>CALCRR010000146.1 GCA_937894495.1 uncultured Ruminococcus sp.
CTGAAAAAAATAACAAAGGATCTTACCGATGAAGAGATAGAGGAATTTATCCGTATTCTGCGTAAGATCGAAAAAAATATTTGATATGGAGGAATAAAGAGTATATGCTGAAAATTTTAAAACATATGAGATCAAAAGAGTGGCTCATGTCAGCGATATGTGTTATTCTTGTTGTGGGTCAGGTCTGGCTTGATCTGAAAATGCCCGATATGGACGGCGTTGAGACCACGGCAGAGATACGAAAGATCGTCGGTCACGAATCGGCTATCGTTATCATAACCGCCTACCGCTGGGACGATGTGCTGGAGGAGGCTGTTAAAGCAGGCGTTGACAGCTTTATTGCAAAACCGCTGTTTGCTGACAATGTTATCGAAGAATACAAGAGCGCATACCGAAAAAAGAACAAGGCAGGGCAAAATAAAAAGCACAAGGCAGAGCTCAAGGGCAGGCATATACTTATGGCTGAGGACGTTGAGATAAATGCCGAGATAATGAAAATGGTGCTTTCAATGCGTGAGATGGTAGTTGACCACGCTGAAAACGGCAGGATAGCTTTGGAGAAATTCAAAGAGAGCGATACAGGCTATTACGATGCTGTGCTTATGGATATAAGAATGCCCGAAATGGACGGACTTGAAGCCACGGTGAATATCAGGGCTCTTGACAGGGAAGATGCAAAGACTGTTCCCATAATCGCTTTGACTGCCAATGCCTTTGACGAGGACGTTCAGAGAAGCCTGCAGGCAGGAATGAATGCACATCTCAGCAAGCCTATCGACAAGGACGAGCTTTATGATACGCTGGAAAGCCTGATAAAGTAACATATATGATGTAAAAAGGCGGCGGTGAGTTATGAAATATGATTTTAATGAAATTATCGACAGGTCGGGCACAAATTCCTTCAAGTGGGATATTGGCGAGGGGGAGCTGCCCATGTGGGTGGCGGATATGGACTTTCGTACAGCACCCGAGATAACCGATGCTATCATAAAACGTGCCGAGCACGGCATTTTCGGTTATTCGATCATTCCAGATGAGTGGTATCAGGCATATATAAACTGGTGGAAGAACAGGCACGGTGTGGAGTATAAAAAGAGCGAGCTTATTTTCAGCACGGGAGTTATACCGATAATTTCAAGCTGCGTGCGAAAGCTGACTACTCCTGCTGAAAATGTGCTTATAATGACGCCAGTTTACAATATGTTTTTTAACTGTATAAAGAACAACGGCAGGAACGTGCAGGAGTTTGAGCTGGACTATAAAGACGGCGAATACAGCATTGATTTTGACAGACTTGAAAAGGCGCTGGCAGACCCACAAACAACGCTTATGCTGCTGTGTGACCCTCACAACCCTATCGGTAAAATATGGGACAGACAAACCCTTGCAATGATAGGTGAGCTGGCATATGACAACGGCGTTACGGTCATCTCTGACGAGATACACTGCGACATCACCGACCCCGGCTGTGAATATGTGCCCTTTGCTTCTGTCTCGGATAAGTGCAGGGATAACTGTGTGGTCTGCATTTCGCCCACTAAGGCATTTAATATTGCAGGTCTGCAAACGGCGGCTGCTGCCGTACCGAATACAAGGCTTCGCCACAAGGTAAAGCGTGCGCTAAATACTGATGAAGTTGCAGAGCCTAACGCCTTTGCGGTGCAGGCTGCAATTGCGGCGTTTGAGCAGGGCGGCGAATGGCTTGACGAGCTGAGGCAGTATCTTTATGAAAATAAGCGGCTGGTATCAGATTTTATAACTGCTGAGCTTTCGCAGATAAAGCTGATACCCTCAAATTCAACATATCTGCTCTGGCTAGACTGCACTTCGCTGGGTATGACCTCACATGAGCTATGGAAGCATATACGCAAAACCGCAGGGCTGTTTCTCTCTGACGGCGAGATATACGGAAGCAGGGACGGCTTTCTCAGAATGAACATAGCCTGCCCGAGAGAAACGGTAAAAGGCGGACTTGAACGGCTGAAAAAAGCTATAGAAATGTGCTGATAAGATATAAAAGGAAGTGATGACCTCACTTCCTTTTTCTGCGTATAACTACAGCTGCTATCACAGCGCAAACCGACGCTGCTGCGGCTCCTATAAGTGCAATAAGCCCTGTATGGGAGCTTTTTTCTTTTTTAGCCTTAGCTTTGCCCGGGGCAGATGTGTCTGCTTTGGTCCGGGTATTATCCACAGCGCCCTTGTCCTTTCCGATTACCAGCATGGAGACTGTCTCGGGCTCCATTTCATAGGTGATGGTGTCTCCCGAAATGGTAATTGCAGGGTTGCTGTCAGTCATATCAAAGACCTGTGGTGCAAAGCTGTTAAGCCCGTAGAGATGGACATAGCCGTACTCACCGCCCGAAATGTTAATATTTGCAGTGGTTCTGTTTTTGTATGACTTGTTTGATACCACAAGAGTTATCATGTCATCGTTTCCGTCGTTCACTGCGGCATATGCGGTGGATAGCTCAACATTATCAGTCTCGCAGTAAACCAGCGTGTCACCGAAGCCGCTGCCCTGACCGTCATAGTTTGTGTAAAGGTCGATAGCTGCACACTGGTAATCAGCTTCACCTGCGAAAAGGGTGGCAAGATAAACATCATACTTTGCAAACAGCCCAAGCGCGTCAGCCTCGGCAATACCGCCGCAGATATCATAGCTGCCGCCGAAATCATACTCGGTAACAGCCAGTTTTGTGCCGGGGTAGTAGGTGTCGACAGACTGTTTAAGGTTCGGCAGCAGAGGAAAAAACTCAGCACCTGTGTCAACTATCCAGCTGTTTTCCTTATAGCCCTCTTCCCAAAGTGAACGGGTGGAATTTAGTCTGGCCTCCACACAGACCTCGTTGGTATAGTGGGAGCATGAGCGCTCGCCGCACTCGCCCTTGGCTTCCGTATAGTAGTGGATATCCAGCACATCAAGCAGTCGGGTGCCGTTTTGTTCCTCAGCTTTCTTCATCTCGTCGAGATAGTAGTCGATGAACCAGCGGTAATCGGGATTATCAGCTTTTATCTCATTCCAGTCAGGTGCTCCTGCAAAGTTAGTGAAAGCCCCATAGCCGAAAAGCGCAGGACCAAATATCTCGGCAGATGGGTCTATCTCCTTGACTGCCTTTGACAGCGTGACCGACTTATCAACTATCTCCTGACAGGTGGTCTGCTCAGGGTGTATGCGCTCGTGGGTCCATTGCCACAGAGCGGGCTCATTATCAAGAGAATAGCCCCTGATACCGCCGTTCTGAGAGTCGCCGCAGGTGTTAACCAGATAGTTTACAAACTCGTCCATGTAAACTGTTTTGTCATCAAGGTCGGGAGTCATGCTGAGTTCAGAGCCTTTTACCGGCTCCACCTTGTTCCAGCGGTCAGAGGGCGCAGCTTGGTCCTTTGTGACCTCGCCGTTCATATCGGCAGACGCATACCCAGCCATTTGCAGTGTCATGAGAGAATAGGCATCGTTTTTCTCCTTACACTTGTTCAGCAGGTTTATTGCAACGCCGCCGGGGGAGTTTTGCAGCTCATCAGGCAGTGACTGCTGAAAATAATTATCCGAATTATGCCGCCAGTCAGACCCTGCGTTTGAAGCGTTGGTCTCCCAGTTATAAGCCGAAAACCTGTTGCCCCCTGCACGTATAGCGGTGGCTGAAACGTCCTTGTTCATAAGCTCGCTGTTGACCCCGTAGATGTAAGGCGAGATGGGCTTTCTGTCCTTTGACGTATCTATGGTTATATTGACACTTGTACCCTCTGCGCCTGCGGTCATTGTGCAGCACGCCAGTGCGGCAATAGCGGCGCAAAGAGCTGCTCCTTTTATATAATGCTTCATGGCAATTACTCCCTCCTGTTACATATATGATATCACTTTATTCAATAACAGTCAAGTCAAAAAGACCGCTTAATTTTTTTTTAGGCGGTTGAGCTCTGTCTTGTTTTGTTTTATCAATATTTTTATTTTCTTACTTAAAGGGTATTGAAAAATAATAAAAGTTGTGATATAATGTAGTTAGCAATAACTAACACTGATATTTTTTACTAGAATATGGATATTTTATTCTGAACAGAGCTGCGGCTTAATGTTACTGCGTGATAATATTCCAGTAGGCTGCTGCCAATACACTTAGGATAAAGGAGGCATAAGTTTGAAAACAAAAACTAACATTCAAAAACAAAAAGAGCGCACAAACCCCC
>CALCRR010000147.1 GCA_937894495.1 uncultured Ruminococcus sp.
ATTGTTAATCTTGCGATCTGTTTTTGGAGCTTTTGGGGTTAAGTGATTGACAGTGTGTACTCATCTATTTCAAACAAGCCGTATGTATCAACAAGTTCATCTATCATATCAAATGTCTGCTCTACGGCGCAATCGAAAACATCACGGTCGAATATGTGATTCAAGGGATCGCTGTTATGCATCACTTTACTTGGATTTATTATCAGTATCAGCAAATATGGCTTTTTATGTGCCATTATTTCATTTTTGCTGCATTTACGCAGCTCTATTGTTAATCCTTTTTTGCAGAATTCTGTATTCTTATAATGATTTACAAAGCACCAATCTACAGGGTAAAAACCTGCCTTACTTTTAATTGCTTTAAATCTTTCGGTATCAATAGGCTTCATAAGCTCTATCGTATGTATAAAATAATTTTTCATATGAAATAATTCCTTTCTGATTTATTTTAGTTTATTGTTTACAAAAAATAAAAAATAATCAGAAACAATGATAATAAAGAAATAAGCAATAAGAACGGCAATATACAGATATAGACTTATAATAATATCCCTGAATCATAAATTAGGGCATGGATTTTTTATCTATATACATTATATAAAATATACCCTATCTGAGATAATAAAAAAATCGGCGCTCTCAAAAACGCCGATAAAATCAAAAATTATTCCTCCGTCAACTCTCTTTTATATTTGTAAAATGTCGCCGTAGACACTCCTGCCAGCCTCCTTGTCTGTTCATTGTCAAGCTGACCTCCAAAGGTTTTATTGTACTGCCTGATTATCTCCTTAGCTGCAATACTCTTCTTTGTGACGAGCTTAGTCCCGGGTCTGTGACCTATCTGCTTTCCGGCAAGCCTTGCAGTTTCTATGCCTTCCTTAGTTCGCTGGTGTAAGTCCTGCACCTCTTTCTCCGACTGCTCAAATGCAAGCCTTATCTGCTCCTTAGCAAGCGCCATAAGGTATTTATTCACACCGTCTAAAATTAGATCAACGGCAGTCCCCGTGTGAGGAATGCCGCTGTCCATTGCCTGTTTATATGTTTCGGTGTTTATGTGAGGCTCTTTCAGGAACACGAGGGTGATACCTCGCTCGTAAAGCTCCTCATATAGCGCAAAGCCCTCTTCGGCGTTCCTGCTCATGCGGCTTACCGAATCAAAGATGATGGTGTCACCGCCTTTGACTGTATTCAGTATACGGTCGAGCTGCTTGCGCCCCTGAAAGTGCGTTCCGGTGTAGACTTCCTCGATGATAACTGCATCGGGGTAGGCTGCCTTGATGTTCCTGACCTGTCTTTCGATGTTTTGCTTCGCCGTGCTTATGCGGCAGTAGCCGTATTGCTTCATGTTCATTCCTCCTGTCATGGGTCGGTTCTGACGAACGGCAGATCTATTAGCTGCAACACAACCGCAAACGGTATGTTAGCGGTGAGTTTTAGCAGTTTTCCGCATGGCGTCAGATTTAGTATTGTTGTTTGCAGAGAAATGATATATTATTTCAGTCCCCGAAAATGCGTCGGATATAACTGTTTATACGAAAATAAAATTCTATTTTCCCATGAAATTTGCTGGATTCCCGGGAATTTGGGGTGGTTGGTGGGAATTTATACGTATATATTTTTGTATTTTAGACTATTAGATATGTTGGTATAATAATAAAGGCAGTCCAATCTGAACCGCCCCTATTTTATATTGAACTATTTTTTACCCTTTGTATTTCTGTTGTTCTGACACTCTTTCCTACAATATTCTCTTTTACTGTTTGTTGAATTTACTGTGAAGTAGCTATCGCATTTTTTGCAGCGCCTATATAACTTTACATTTGGTCTTAGTGTACTCATTGCAAAGTAAAGTGCTTCAATTAGTGAATCGATTTTCCATGAAAATCTTAGTGTTTTAGGGTCAAAAGCGGGAGTTATCTCCCTTAGATTATAATTTATCTCTTCACTTACAACACATTTTGCTAACCTTATTAATTCATTCTTCATTTGATTGTCGAATTTTTCATAATCTGGTTTTTGATAGTATTCTATTCCGTCAATGCTAAGCTTTTTTGGTACTCCAATGTCGAAATAATAAATATAAAGAAAATATAATAAGTCCTGTGTAACTGTAGCTTTAATATCGGCTTGTCTATTTTCATAAAGCATAATTATTTTATTAAATATAAAACTACTGTTTTCTTTGGTTTTATTAATGTTATTATTTGTATTGCTGCTATGCAATGAAAGGTCAGAAAGCCTCTGCTCCAAAGGTGGCTCTCGTATAAACTTGATAATACCTGGACTCATCATATCTGAGTACATTTGCCAATAGTGATCGAGGGTGCTATCAACTGCTTCATTATTATCACTATCGTCAAAATCTGACGATTCATCATTAAAGATTAATTTTGTCAACTCACACATATATGATCTGTATTTTACACCTCCGCTATTAATACTTACAGGATTCAGAAAAATTAGACTTATGAGCAAAGAAAGTATTTTTTCATAGTCTGGTACTTTTTCTCCCAAAGCATTAAGTAGTTCAAATGTAACCTTCATTCTGTAAGAGATCTTGTTGATTTCATATATGGCTACAACTGATAGATCTGGAGCAGGATTTTTAAATGGATAACCGTTATTTTTTATAAACTGTTCAATCTGTTTCTTTGCTTTATTAATATCATCATAATCAAAAGATATAAAATCAGTTAGTACATTTTTGTAGTTATCGTCTCTATGAATATTCCCCGAACTATTACTGAAAGCAAATTTTATTTCCCCATCTTCAGGAATAAGAATTAACATTTGAGATTTTGAGTTGTCGAATTCCAGACCAATTGATTCCTCAATTACTGTCTTACACTTTGACGTTTTAAAAACATAGATCGGCGCTTGGATCAGCGAAATATTTGTTTGTACATTTGCGGCGTTATTTACAAATTCTTTACATTCTTCCATGTTTAGTAAACTCCTTAATACTGTTTTCTTATAAATTATAATATCAACTACGAAAAAGATAATTTAAGATATTTTATAGTACATTTATAAGTATATTACCGAAAAATCTTTACTATAAATTATACTATAAAATTATTTTTTTGTAAATTTTGCATTTTTGAATAAATTTATCAGTTAATATATAATTGGATATACCAACGGTTATGGTTGGATACAGTTAGGCTCCATTGTCCTACTGGAATTATTATCAAGGAGGAAAAAATCATGGAAGCAAAGGAATTAAACAACATGGCTCTATCGCAATCCAATCTAAAGGTAAAACTTGAATATGAGGGTAAAGTCCTTTCAACTACCTGTGAGATAATACTTTGGGAGAAGCGATTGACCTACAAAGCAAATGGGAAAACCACATTGGAAATTTTTTTACAATTCAATGAATATAGCAGTGATGGTGAACACCGGCTACTGAATACTTGTATCCTCAAATATCAACCGGCTGATTTTCAAGATGCAAGAAAAAAATTTATTTATCCGAGTTGGTTCCTATTTAACGTTGTGCTATCCCGTAAAGATATAAAATACATTTTTGGAGAAATACTAAGAATTGTAAATTTGATGGAATATAAAACTTGCTATGAATACTATCCCGGCTATAATCTTGTCGCTGACGGCATGGTCTACAAAGCAGCGGACAAGCTGATCTACAAAGATAAGATCAAGGCTTGTCGCAGCGACGATGAATACCGCCTTGCCGAGTATGCCATCGGAGCACAATGCGTAGAATTTGCAGGCCGGGCATTGACCGATATTGCTCCAATACGAAACTTATTTATCGCTTCAATGATACCGTATGTATACTGTCTTATCGAACTGTCTGAGTATTACCGATATGATCCGGTCTTTATTATCCTTGAAAAAGAAGAGAATTACGCAACGGAATTAAGTAAGGTGTTTACTCGGATGTATGTATATAAAGATGATTCTCTTCGTCCTGCAAATCAGTTCGATCTTGACAGCGACACTGCTTCTCTCGAGCAAATAATACGATACGATTTTTGCAGCATACTGCTTGATGGATTAAAGCATACAGGAGACAAAGAGCTTGATAAGAAGACAAAACACAATGCCATTACTTTAATTAACAGAAAGCGCGGTGTCAATAATTCTCTGCATGACGGAGTAAATGTATCAAACAGAAATAGCTTAATAATAACTGCCAATTACTTTTTTGACAAGTTGCCATTGATAACAAGATGTGTGTTTATAGATCTTGATGTAAGATGCAGCAGGAAAAATCTCACTTGGTATCAGAAAAATGTTAAGTACCTCATAGGACTTAAGATATGTTTTATCCAATATATTGAGAGAAATCGTGAGGAACTGATGGCAAAAATGAAAACGTTACTCAGTCTGAAGCACTATAAGACCCATAAAGCAGATAGTCCTAAGCTTTGTGACTCTAAAGCTATTATGTATGCTGCTACGGAAATATTTCTGGATTTCTATAAAGAATTTCAACAGAAATACCCTGTTCAAATAAACACGGACTGTTCTGAGACGAACGGATTCAAACCTAATAGCGAGAACGAAAAAGATGATTATTGGAACAAGGATTATGACGAAACCGACACCGAGAAAGACGAAAATGATGCTGAACCTGATGATGAAGGCTGCAATAGTTACAATGACGATCATTCGGAGGAATTAGAAATGTTTAATACAGATTATTCATCTTATGTATTTGAAGCCATTGACAAGTGTATCGAAGATACCGCCGAAAGAATCAGTGAGTGCAAGGACGGCTGGAAACAGAAGCTTATTGACGATTTTCTATGGCAGATAACTTCCGGTAACGCCAAGTTTGTAACAGATAGCATCAATCAATATCTGGAAGAGCTGGAAAGTTGTGACGGCAGGCTGCCGAAGCACTTTGTATGCCATGATTCTGCAAACAAACGTTTTTATGTTAGAGCTGAGCATCTGGAAATGTATTTTTATACATTAGATAAGCGTAAATTCAGCAAAAAAACTATCCCGGAATTCTTTGTTACAGATAATGACAAAGGAGAAGAATTTAGCTTGATAGATACCGAAGGTAAGGAGAAAACGGTTCATGCACTATTAAATAAACTCTGTCGTAAGCGATTTATCAGTATCAGAGAAAAGCCGACAAAGAAATATGTTCAGCATTTAGATTGAGCATATCGCTTTATCTGACTTATACATCATCTCGATGTAACCGCATCGGGATACATTCCACAAACAGGAGGTGATTCAAAATGAGAGAGCCAAAGGATATACCTATCTATGAAAAGCAGAACCTGACTATTGAAGAGGCGGCAGCTTACTCTAACATCGGACAGGGAAAGCTAAGAGAACTTACCGAGGATGAGCGTTGCTCATTCGTGCTTTGGATAGGCAGCAAGCGTCTTATCAAGCGTAAGAGGTTTGACGAATACATAGATCGGGCTTATTCGATCTGATTTTACCAATGCCGGCAGTCGGAGGTTTCCGGCTGCCGGTTTTATCTATGGAAGGGAGATGTTTTATATGGCGCAAAGGCGCAAGGACAGTAAGGGCAGAGTTTTACGGACAGGCGAGAGCGAGCGCAAGGGCGGAGGCTATGATTTCAGGTGGCGTGACGGTCACGGAAAACGAAACTCGATATACGCCCCTACGCTTGAAGAGCTTCGGGAAAAGGAAGAGGACGTTTTGCTCGACAAACGAAAGGGGATCACGGCAGATGCACGGTCAGCGCTGCTGAACGACCGCTATCTTGTCTGGCGTGAGCTTAAACGTGGACTAAAGGACAACACCTTTCAAAACTATGTTTATATGTATGAAATGTTCGTCAAGCCCGACCTCGGACAGCTGCGTATATCGCAGATACGCCATTCAGATGTGCGTAGATTTTACAACACGCTTTATGAGGAGCATGGCTTAAAGATATCGACTATCGACAATATCCACACTGTGCTTCATCAGGTGCTGGAGCTGGCGGTGCAGGATAATTACATAACATCAAATCCGTCAGACAATGCTATGAAGGAGCTTAAGCTTATGCACAATACCAACACCGATAAGCGCCGTGCTCTGACAAGGGACGAGCAGGAGCTGTTTCTTGATTATCTGCGGCACACAAGGAAGTATCAGCACTGGTATCCGATATTCTCTATAATGCTGAACACAGGCATGAGGGTCGGCGAGGTGACAGGGCTGCGCTGGTGTGATGTGGATCTGGAAAACGGACTGATAGATGTAAACCACACGCTCGTTTACTACAACCACAGGAAGAATGGCTGCTATTTCAACATTCACACTCCCAAGACTAAGGCAGGCTGCCGCACTATCCCGATCATGGGCGATGTGCGTGAGGCGTTGGAGCAAGAGCGTTATTTTCAGCAGATGCTGGGCTACAAATGCACCGCTGAGATCGACGGCTACACGGACTTCATCTTTGTGAACCGCTATGGCAACGTACATAATCAGGGCACACTGAATAAGGCACTACGTCGCATTATCCGTGACTGCAATGATGAGATCATCGGTCAGTCAAAGGGCAAGCCCACGCTGCTTCTGCCGAGGTTCAGCTGTCATTCGCTCAGGCACACGTTCGCTACACGGCTTTGCGAGGCTGGCGTAAACATGAAAGTCATTCAGGACGTTTTAGGCCACGCCGATTTTCAGACGACTATGAATATCTATACCGATGCTACTAAGGACTTGAAGCAGCAGGAGTTCCGGTCACTGGAGGAGTTTTTGAAGGGCGAGTAAATATTATCACCGATGTGTTTGCGGCACATCGGTGAATTTTTTTAAAATTTGAAATCTATTTTACCCATTTAAAACCTTAGCGCAGCCTATATTATTTTTTGAAAAAAATACCGGCAGAGAGTAAATTCAGGCTCTCTGCCGGTATCGTTATTTCACATAACTTCTCATAAGTTAAAAAAATTGGGCGTAAAATAGGCGTAAATGGCGTGGATTTTTGATTAAAAAACGCTCTTAAACCGCGATATTACGCGCTTTTCTTAGTCGATGCTCTTCATCGTCGGGAACAACAAAACATCCCTTATCGCAGGGGAATTTGTCAGCAGCATTACAAGTCTGTCTATGCCGTAGCCTATGCCGCCTGTGGGGGGCATTCCTATCTCAAGCGCACGCAGGAAGTCTTCGTCGATGCGGTTGGCTTCGTCGTCGCCCTGGCTCAGCAGCTTCTCCTGCTCTATAAAACGCTCCCTCTGGTCGATGGGGTCGTTGAGCTCTGAGTATGCGTTGCACATCTCCCAGCCGTTGATGAACAGCTCAAAACGCTCTACATGGTCGGGGGCGTCGGGCTTCTTCTTGGTCAGGGGGGATATCTCAATGGGGTGATCCATTATGAATGTGGGCTGTATCAGGTGCTCCTCCACATATTCCTCAAAGAAAAGGTTGAGTATGTCTCCCCTCTTGTGCCTGTCCTCATATTCAATGTGGTGCTCGTCTGCCAGCTTTTTGGCTTCCTCGGTGGTAGTCACCTGCGAAAAATCCACATTCGCATACTTCTTGACTGCGTCGATCATCGTCAGCCGCTCAAAGGGCTTGCCCAGATCTATCTCATGCGGTCCGTAGGGTATTGTCGTGCCGCCGCATACCGTCTGCGCCAGGTGCCTGAACATATCCTCAGTCAGGTCCATCATGCCGTGGTAATCAGTGTATGCCTGGTACAGCTCCATAAGTGTGAACTCAGGATTGTGCCTTGCGTCTACACCCTCGTTCCTGAAAACTCTGCCTATCTCATATACCCTTTCAAGACCGCCTACTATCAGCCTTTTAAGATAAAGCTCAAGCGATATCCTCAGCTTTACGTCCTCGTCAAGAGCGTTGTAGTGGGTCTCAAAGGGTCTTGCCGCAGCTCCTCCTGCGTTTGATACCAGCATGGGAGTCTCGACCTCCATAAATCCCCTGTCATCAAGATATCTCCTTATGGCGGAGATTATCTGCGAGCGCTTGATGAACGTGGTCTTTACCTCGGGGTTGCAGATAAGATCGGTGTACCTCTGCCTGTATCTGGTGTCCTGATCTTTGAGTCCGTGCCACTTTTCGGGCAGCGGCAGCAGGTTCTTTGAGAGCAGCGTCACGCTCTGTGCGTGTACCGATATCTCACCCATCCTGGTCCTGAAAACAAAGCCCGTTACTCCCACTATGTCGCCAATGTCGCCCTTTTTGATGTAGCGGTCAAAATTCTCCTTGCCCACCTCATTAAGACGTACATAAAGCTGTATCTTGTCGCTCTTGTCCCTCAGGTCGAGAAAGCTTGCCTTGCCCATCATTCTCTTGGACATTACCCTGCCTGCAATGCTCACAGTTATCCTGTTCTCCTCCAGCAGCGCCTTCAGAGCTTCCTCATCATCGCCTGCCTGAGCCTTCAGCTTCTCCTCCAGCTGCTCATAATCAGCCTTTGCCTGTGCGCAGCTTGCAGTCACATCATACTTTGTTATCTCAAAGGGGTCAGCGCCCTCTGCCTTTAAAGCGTCAAGCTTTTCCAGCCTTATCCTCTTGTATTCGTTCACCTCTTCCGCAGTGAGCTCCTGCTCCTCTGCTTCGGCACTAGTCTTTATCTCTTCACTCATTCTATATTTCCTTTCTGTTTTGTAGCTTTTATTCTGTCTCAGCGCCTGAGCTATTCTCGGCAATACTGTCATCTGCCTGTGTGCTCTCCTCCGAAACGGTGCTGATACTGTCAGGCTTCTCCGCCTCCATTATGCTGTCGGGGGGAGGTCCGTAAACGCAGCCGTTCATGTTCATGGCAGCCGAAAACACCAGTGCCGCCAGCGCCGCACCCTTTTTCTTTTTCACGACAAAGGTCCCTCCTTTTCGCCGCATTACTCCCTGGTTATCTCGACGACCTCAAACTTTATCATGCCGGCTGGAGCTTCGACCTCAAAGATATCTCCCACCTTTTTGTGCAAAGCAGCCTTGCCGATAGGCGACTCGTCCGAGATCTTGCCGTTATCAGGGTCAGACTCTGTAGAGCCGACTATCTGCAGGCTCTCTATCTCGTCAAATTCAAGGTCTTTGAGCTTAACGTAAGAGCCCACACCTATCTCGTGGATAGATATCTCATCATCGTCGATTATAGTTGCGTTGGCAATGAGTATCTCCAGCTCGTTGATACGCGACTCCAGTATAGCCTGCTCGTTCTTAGCCTCATCATACTCCGAGTTCTCCGAAAGGTCGCCGAAGGATCTTGCTTCCTTAAGCTTCTGAGCAACCTCCTTACGCTTGACGGTAACGAGATACTCCTTTTCCTCAACCAGCTTGTCATAGCCTGCCTTTGAAACTGTCTTATTGATTTCCATATAAAAACACTCCTGTTCAGAATAAAAAATAAACGGTACTATCAAATTTATATTATACTATATTTCAGCGCTTTTGTCAAGTTTTTCGCTCACCCATCTATCGAACTATCATTGAGTTGGCAAGATATCAAGTCCTCCCCGGAGGCGAGGGAGCCTTAGTGTAAAATGATCGTAGGCGAGCTGCTTACTTCTGTAGGCGCACCAATACATCATTTTCCAAGGTTCGCGCAGCGTATCAAAATACTAGCAGCCACGTAAGCACCCCCAGCCACTAGAGACAAGATGTAAGAAACAAGAGACAAGAAATTTCCCAATCAAACAAAGTCTGAAAAGGGGACTCTTGCTTCTAGAGGCACAGGTGGGGGAAATACCCCGTCCGGTGAGGACCGAGGGAGCGAAAAGCTTGACAAGAGGTGGGTTTTGAAGTATAATTTATCTTAGCGGTATAGTATGTTTTTTCGGGAGAAGTGTGTGATATGGAAATACCTAACGATATTGAGCTCTCGCTGGTGAAGAAGTTCAGGCAGGGCATTTGGTCGAGATTTTTAAAGGGCGTGAAAAATTATGAGCTCATCGAGCCCGGGGACAGGATAGCTGTGTGCATATCGGGCGGCAAGGACTCTATGCTTATGGCAGTTTGTATGAAGCGCCTGCAAAGATATTCAAAAATACCCTTTGAGGTGGTCTTTCTGGTCATGGACCCCGGGTATAATGAGATAAACCGACAAAAAATAATCGACAATGCCGATAGGCTGGAGCTCCCCCTGAATATATTTGAAACGGGTATCTTCAACGCCGTCACCAAGGTGGACTCAAACCCCTGCTATCTGTGCGCCAGAATGCGCAGAGGGTATCTCTACAAAAATGCTCAGGAGCTGGGGTGCAATAAGATAGCGCTGGGACACCACTTTGATGACGTCATCGAAACTATCCTCATGGGTATGCTCTACGGCTCGCAGGTGCAGACCATGATGCCTAAGATACACAGCGAGAATTTCGAGGGTATGCAGCTTATCCGCCCCCTGTATATGGTCAGGGAGGAGGATATCATTCACTGGGCTGAGTATAACGGGCTGGAGTTTATACAGTGCGCCTGCCGCTTTACCGAAAACCTTACCGTGCAGGATAACGGCTCCAGCAGCTCAAAACGGCATGAGGTAAAGCTGCTTTTAAAACAGCTGAGAGCTAATAACCCTGCGGTGGATATGAATATTTTCAGGAGCGTTGAAAATGTCAATCTGCAAACCATCATCTCTTATCACATCGGTGATGAGTATCACCATTTCCTCGATAATTTCAAGGAGGGCAGAAGTGTTAGAGGTACTGTGGCCGGCAGTGAGGATAAGGAAAAAAATGACGACAAATATTTAAAATAATTCATAAAAGCGGTTGCAATTTGCTAAGAAATGTTGTATAATTTATATGAGCATCAAAAATTATTACTTATCCTGCTCTGATCGGAGATGATCTTATGAAACGTAAAACCATTGCAGTCTGCATAACAGGCTATAACTGGGAGAATGAAACAAGGATCGTTGACGGCATTTCTGAACGCTGTAAGGAGCTCGATATCAATCTGCTGGTCTTTTCTTCACTTCTGAGGAAGCCCGATATTAATTCAGACAGGGTGCTGGCAGATGATGTTGTCAACGGTGAGACGGAGATATTCAACCTGATAAATTATGAGATACTTGACGGCATGATCGTGCTGGGCAATACCTTTCTCAACGACGGCGTGCTCACGACCATATGCTCAAGGGCAAAGGCTAAGGGCATACCCGTGGTCAATGCCGCCGACCCTGCGCATACGCTGAGCTACAATGTGCTGCTCAGCGATAAGATAGCTATGGAGTTTGCCGTAAGGCACCTTATCGAAAAGCACGGAGTGAGAAAGATCAATTTCATCGGCGGCTTCAAGGGAAATCTCGAGACCGAGGAAAGGCTCTCTGCCTATAAGCGAGTGCTGGCGGAGTTTGATATACCCTTTGAGGAAGAGCGTGTGGCATACGGCGAGTTCTGGAAAAAAGCTGCCGACTGCACCGCTAAGTTTATGGAGAGTGAGCAAAAGCCCGAGGCTATAGTCTGCGCCAGCGATACTATGGCGTTTTTCTGCATGGATTACCTTAAAGAGCATGGCTACCGCATACCCGAGGATATACTGGTAACAGGCTTTGACGGCATTGCCGACAGCGAGACCTACAGCCCCTCCCTCACCACCGTAAGGCACGCCGTTTCGAGACTGGGCAGAACAGCGGTGGATATGCTGGAGGATATCTGGGCAGGCAGAGAGGTCAGTGAGACCAGCCATGTGGAGAGCGAGCTGATAATAAGACAGTCCTGCGGCTGCCGCACTAAAGATAAGGATATTCTGGCAAGCTTTGCCGAGCAGGTGGAGTATAAGACCAGGACCCTTGAATTCAACACGGATATTATCGAGATGAACACCCTGTTTGCAGGTGCCAAGACCTCGGCGCAGCTTTATGACGACAGCCGCTGGGGTGCTGACTATTTCAGACTCAAAAGCCTGAAAATATGCATATGCTCCAACATTGAGCGTGAGCTTAACGCATCTAACGACGGTCAGTATGTGGGACTTTCAGACACCATGCTGTGTATGCTTGACAGCAGCGGCAATACCCCCGTGGGGAGCGAGTTCCCCACCTCAAGGCTAATCCCCGAGCTGGAGCTTAACGGCGAGAAGGCTATGTTTATGTGCTTTTCTCCCCTGTATTTCAAAAACAGCTTTATGGGCTACCTTGCATATGAGCCCACAGACCTGGGGCTGGTGGGTGACCAGTTCATAACCTGGGCGCTCAACATATCAAACAACGCAGGCAGCTTTTATCTTAAAAACCAGCTTGAATATGTTGTGAGCAAGCTGGAAAATCTCTATGTGAGAGACCCCCTTACCAGCCTTTACAACCGCAGAGGTATGAGCCGCTTCGGTGAGGAGCTGATAAAAGCAGCCATCAAAAAGCGCCGCAGGATAACCGTGTTCTCGATAGACATTGATAATCTTAAACCCATAAATGATAACTACGGTCACATTGCGGGAGACAATGCCATTTGCCAGGCAGCCACCGCCATAAGCACCGCCATGCCCTTGGGCAGCGTATGCTGCAGAACAGGCGGCGACGAGTTCTGCGTGATAACCTCGGGCATAAAAGAGGGCACTGAGGACAGGTATATAAAGAGCATTGACGCTTTGCTGACGGAGTATAACGAGAAAAGCGGTCTGCCCTACACCGTTGTGTGCAGCAGCGGCTTTAACTCAGCAGAGAGCGTTGAGTTTGAGTCTATGGAAAATATGATTACGCTGGCTGATATCGAGATGTACAAGGTCAAGGCAGCAAGAAAGGTCATAAGGAAATAACTATCAAGGAGTAACAGCTATGGAATTTCAGCAGCTTATCGAAAGCAGAAGAAGCGTGAGAAAATATGACGGCAGCAGGCAGGTATCACAGGAGGATATCCGCAAGCTTTTAAAGGCAGCTCAGGAGGCGCCCTCGTGGAAGAACCAGCAGACATCAAAATACTACTGCGCTGTGGACAGGGAGATGTGTGAAAAGCTCAGAGAGAGCTGCTTCCCCTCATTCAACAAGCAGAGGTCGGAAAACGCTGCCCTTATAGTGACAGCCTTTGAAAAAAACAATGTGGGCTTCAACGATAATAATGAGCCCCTTGACAGCATGGGCAACGGCTGGGGCTGCTATGACCTGGGCTTGCAGGCAGCATACCTTATCCTGAAAGCTAACGAGCTGGGGCTGGCTACCCTGATAATGGGCATAAGAGACGCCGATAAGCTCAGAGAAGCCCTTGATATCCCCGAAAATGAGGAGATAGCTGCGGTGATAGCTGTGGGCTATGCCGATGAAGAGCCTAAAAGACCAAAGAGAAGAGAGCTTGACGATATAGCAAAATTCTTTTAGATCTTATCCCATTTTGCCGTGTACTGCTGTAAGCAATGATCTGTCATACTGCCTGCAGGCTCTATTGGGGGAGACCCTTTTGAAAAAGGGTCTCCCCCACCCCCTCCCTAAAACTTCTGTTTCTTTTTGGCGAGGGGCAAGAGTGCGTTTTACAAATTGTATTGCGGTCACATACAAGGTCACTTGACTAAACAGATGCCCCCTCGCCAAAAAGAAATAAAAGTCTTTGGAAAGGGGTCCGGGGAATAACCTTTCTTCAGA
>CALCRR010000148.1 GCA_937894495.1 uncultured Ruminococcus sp.
TGATAATAGTGCTTATGATGATAGTTGACCGCATAGGTCAGCTTTTTGAGAACATAAAAAACACCTTCGGGCTTTACTGACAGGACAGGTTATGGATATTATAGTTATATCAGGCTTTTGCGTAACGGCGGCGGTGCTTTGCAGGCTGCTTGAAGCAGACGCAGCTCCGCTGAGAGCTCTGCTTGCCATAGCTGCGGCGGCGCTGGTGTTTTTAAAGACCGCCGAGCCGCTGGGCACAGTCATCTCGGGCATAAGGAGCATATTCTCGGAAAGCGGCGCAGATGAGGAATATCTCAGGATACTTATAAAAGGTCTGGGCATATGCTACATCACCGAGCTGGCTTGCGGTATGTGCCGTGACTGCGGCGAAAACGCCCTGGCCTCACAGCTGCTGCTGGCAGGCAAGATATCGCTGCTGGTGATATCGCTGCCCATGTTCGGCGCTTTGATAGATATAGTAAGATCACTTTTGATATGAGGTGGGATATGAAAAGGACCGTAGCGCTGCTTGTGACTGCTTTTGCCCTTATTTTCCTCTGCCCCTCAGCCGCCGCCGATGAGGAGCTTGACAGCATTACCGATGAGATAAACAGCCGCCTTGACAGCATAATGGACGATGATACAAAAGATTTTTTTGACGAGCAGGGCATAAGCGCCGATGATACCGATACTCTAACAGACCTTGACCAGCGCAGCATTTTTAAAAAGCTTTATGATATGTTTATAAACGCACTTAAAACGCCCATAGCGGTGCTTGGCAAAATACTTGCCATATCGGTGATATACGCCGCCTTGAAAAGTATGCGTACAGATGCAGGCTCCCTTGACAGCGTGTTCGGTACGGTGTGCGTGCTAAGCGTTATAACCGTCATAAGCGGCACTGTCTCGGTCTGCTTTGAGCAGCTGAAAAGCTCTATAGAGTCTATCAACAGGTTTATGATATCCTACATACCCATACTGTCATCGGTAACAGCCGCAGGGGGCTATGCCGTCACCGCAGGGAGCTACAGCGCATCAACGGTGCTTATCTGCGAGACTGCGGCTTTTGTCAGCTCAAAAATACTCATACCCTTTATGTCGGCAGTTACGGCAGTCACGGTGGTATCAGCCGTTGACCACAACCTTAAATTTGCAGGCGCTGCCGACTCGGTAAAAAGGCTGGTAACATGGCTGCTGGCGACTGTCACCCTTATCTTTGTGGGACTTATGAGCTTAAAGGGCATAACCGCAGCATCGGCAGACAGCCTTACTGCAAAGACTTTGCGCTTTGCGGCGTCAAGCTTCATACCCGTCATCGGCGGCTCGGTCTCGGACGCTTTTCTGGCAGTCAAGGGCAGTATGGGAGTCATACGCTCCACCACGGGAGCTATAGGCATAATAGCGGTATGTATCATAGCGGCAAGACCCTTTATAATGCTGCTTGCCATGAAGCTGGTGCTGTGGGCAGGCAGGATATCTAACGACCTTATGGGGCTGAGGGAGACTGCCGAGCTTTTGAGGAATATGAATTCCATACTGTCTATAGGTCTCAGCATTCTTATCACCTTTACAGCCGCATTTATAGTTTCAACGGCGTCGGTGCTGAGAATAGCTCTGGGAGGTGCCTGAATGGGGACTGTGAAAACGGTGATACTTATAGCCTGCCTGCTGGGAGTCGTCAGCACCATGCTGGATATATCCGCCCCCGAGGGCAGCATGAAAAAGCAGCTTTCTGCGGTTGCCGGCATCGTCACGCTGCTGGCAGTGTTCACCCCCTTTACAGCCGAGGGCTTCAAGCTATCCTTCGATGAGCTTGAAACAGGCAGCGGCACAGCTTATTACAGCGATGATCTTGATGATGATCTTGAGAGCATGATGCTGGGCTCGGCAGAAAAGCAGTATGAGGAATATTTTTATAACAAGCTTAATAAAAATGGTATTAAGGTCAGCAGGGTCAGTGTCAGGCTCATACTCAACGACAGCGGTGAAGCCGAGATAGCTTCTCTTAAAGTGAGCATTTACGACCAAACTCAGACCGACACAGCGCTTGACCTTATCGGCGAGGACCTGCCCGACATAAAAGCAGAGGTCGTATCGGAGGATAATAATGAGGATAGGTGAGGATATTTTAAAAAAGCTCAGCGAGCCTAAGTATAAGATAAGGCTGGCTGTGGTAATAGGCATAGTCGGGGTGATACTCATAATGCTGTCGGAGCTCATGCCCGAAAAGAGCGCTGACAGTGTGGCAAGCGAGACAGCAGAGACCTCTTCAGGCGATGAAAGCGAGCTTTATAAGCTGAAGGTTCAAAGAGAGCTTGAAAAGCTCCTGGAACAGATAGAGGGCGTGGGAGACTGTGAGGTAATGGTGACGGTGGAGGGTACTACCGAATATGTCTATGCCGAAAATGTCAGCCGATCAGCCGATAACGACAGCGGCAGGCAAAGCAACAAGCTGGATACCGCCATAGCCTACTCTGAACAGAACGGGCAGAAGCAGGCTCTGGTAAAAAAGGTGATAAAGCCGAAGATAAACGGCGTTGTTATAGTGTGCAGCGGAGGGGGCGATATAAAGGTAAACGAAAGGGTGCTGAAGGCTGTATCCACAGCCCTTGACATATCCTCAGGCAGGATCTGCGTTGAGGAAAAAAGAAAATAGGAAAGAGGTACTTACTAATGAAAAAACCAAGCTTTATTATCGGGAAAAAACAGATCGTGCTTGCAGGAATGACCCTTATGCTGGGCATAGCTATCTATGCAAACTACGCTCTGTCATCAACAGGCAATGAGATAAAGCTCACCGACAAGGTGGAGAACCAGAGCATAAACTACGGCGAGGCTGAGCTTGTGGACGTAAAGACCGAAGCAAGCGAGGACTATTTCTCACAGGCAAGGATAGACAGAATGAATTCAAGAGACCTTGCTGCCGAGACCTACAAAAGCATAATCGGCGGTGGAGACGCCACCGAGGAGGAAAAAGCAGTGGCAGCCGAGCAGGCAGCCGCCATGACAGGTCTTATGGAGTCAGAGACCAAGATAGAGAGCCTTGTTAAAGCAGCAGGCTTTTTAGACTGCGTATGCTATCTTGACGGCGAAAATGCAAATATAGTGGTAAAATCCGATCACGACGGACTTATCGCCAGCGAAGCCGCCCAGATAAAGGATATATTGCTCAGCGAGGTGTCGGTGCCTGCTGAAAATATCAGGATATTTGATGTGGCGTGATGACCCGAGCGCCGTTTTGATCATCATCTTTTTGTATCACCCCGTATGCCTTGCCGTCACGCAAAGGCTGCGGGGGCTTTTTTGCCCCTTTTTTCGCATATTTAAAAAAATTATGCAAAAATACTTGTAACTGTAAGAAAAATATGCTATAATATCTATAAGTATATCCAATGCAGACCATAACTGCATAACATTTTCTTACGGGAGGTATTGATATGTCAGAAAATACAAAAAAAATAGAAAAGAGCCTGCACATAAGCCAGGACGTTATCGCCCAGATAGTTACCAACTCTATCGCCGAGATAGACGGCGTATACGGTGTGGCACCTGTTATGAAAACACCGCGTCAGATCTGGTTCAGGCAGGAGAGCTTTGGCAATATCAGGATAGGACTTGTTGACGAGGTGCTTTCTGTTTCCATAGGCATAATAATCAACAGCGGCACCAAGGCGCTGGCAGCCGCCGAGCAGGTACAAGAGCAGGTGAAAAATGCTATCCAGACCATGCTGGGTCTCACCGTGGCAAAGGTAAATGTAACAGTCTGCGGTGTTCACTTTGAAGAAGATATCTAAATAATAATCGGTGAGAGCTCAGGACTGAGAGAGGCTGAATAAACTAACTTCAAACCTCTTATCTCTGATCTCTTACCTCTAAAAGGATGTGTTTGTGTGGCAGCAAGACGTGAAGTAAGAAGGGCGGCTTTTCTGCTTTCTTTTGAAAAGCTGTTTCTTGACGATACGCTGGAAAATATTTTTGAAAATGCAAAGCTGATAGATGAGATACTTGTTGATGACGAGGTCAAGGCTCTTGTTGAGGGCATATACTCAAAGCAGGAGGAGCTTGACGGGATAATCGGCAGATATTCAAATAAAAGAGCTGTGAGCCGTATACCTAAGATAAACCTTGCGGTGCTGAGGCTTGCCATCTATGAAGCTCTTTACGATGAAAAGGTGCCTGTCAACGTGGCTATCAGCGAGGCTGTGGCGCTTACCGAGAAGTATGCACTTGACCCCGATGTTTCGTTTGTGAACGGCGTTCTGGGCTCATTCTCAAAAAGCATAAAGCAGACGGGAGCCGAGCCGCAATGAGCCTGTTTTTAGGGCTTGATACAAGCAATTATACCACCTCCTGCGCACTGATCGATACAGACAGTATGGAGGTGCGCTCTGTGAAAAGGCTGCTGCCTGTTAAAGAGGGTGAAAAGGGTCTGCGCCAGTCGGACGCGGTCTTTCACCATACCAGACAGCTGCCCGAGCTTATGGAGCAGCTTTTTGAAAATATCAGCCGCCCCGATATCTCGGCGGTGGGCTATTCATATGCCCCCAGGGAGGTCAGCGGCTCTTATATGCCCTGCTTTCTTGTGGGGGAAAATACCGCCAGGAGCATAAGCGCAGCGCTGGGCGTGCCTGTCTATAAGACCTCACACCAGAAGGGGCATATACTGGCAGCCTTGTATTCCTGCGGAAAAACGGGGCTTTTAAAGGGCAGTTCTCCTTTTCTTGCTTTTCATGTGAGCGGCGGCACTACCGACCTGCTTTACTGCGAGCCTGACAGCGAAAGGGTGCTGAAGGTTACCGAGATAGGTCATTCCCTTGACCTTAAAGCAGGGCAGTGTGTTGACAGGACAGGCGTGAGACTGGGGCTTAAATTCCCCTGCGGAGTTCAGCTTGAAGAGCTTGCCAAAAACAGCAGCAGAGAGTTTAAAATAAAGCCCTCCCTCAAGGGACTTGACTGCTCTCTTTCGGGAGTTGAGAACAAGTGCGTTAAAATGCTTGACGAGGGGGAGAGCCGTGAGGACACCGCCAGGTTCTGCTTTGAATATATTTACGAAACGGTGAGAGCCATGACGAGGGGCGCTTTGGAAAAATACGGCAGTATGCCCGTTGTATTTGCAGGGGGAGTTATGTCAAACAAGCTCATGCGCCAAAGGCTCGAAAAGGAATTTGACGGCTGCTTTGCCGAGCCCGAGCTGTCATCAGACAACGGGGTGGGCACAGCTTTTTATGCAGCCCTCATGAAAGGAATGGTCAAATGAGCTCGGTGCTGACGGTGAGCCAGCTTAACAAGTATATGTCATTTAAGATAAAAAGCGATTTAAAGCTTAAAGGCATAGCCGTTAAGGGCGAGATATCAGATTTCGGCATACACTACAAATCGGGTCATGCCTATTTTACTGTCAAGGATGACCGGAGCTCTATAAGGGCGGTAATGTTTGCAAGCAGCGCTTCAAGGCTGAAATTCACCCCAGAGAACGGTATGAGCGTGCTGGTGACAGGCAATGCCGAGATATACGAGCGTGACGGCAGCTGCCAGATAATTGCTGCCGAGATAATGCCGCTGGGCGCAGGGCTTTTGCATACCCAGACAGAGCTTATTAAAGAAAAGCTGAAGAAAAAGGGCATTTTTGATGAAAGCAGAAAAAAGCCTATACCTTTAGTTCCAAAAAAAATAGCCGTGGTGACCTCCCTTGGGGGTGCTGCGCTTCAGGATATTTTAAATATCGCAAAAAGGCGGTATCCGCTTTGTACGGTGGAGATATACCCTGCGCTGGTGCAGGGCGCAGCTGCGGCAGACTCGGTCTGCAGGGCGCTAAAAAGTGCCGATAGATCGGGTGCCGATACTATAATACTGGCAAGGGGCGGCGGCTCTGCCGAGGACCTTATGCCCTTTAATTCGGAAAAGACTGCAGTGGCAGTGGCTGAGTGCTCGACCCCCATAATTTCGGCAGTGGGACACGAAACAGACACCACCCTTGCAGACTATGCAGCTGATATGAGAGCGCCCACGCCCTCAGCAGCCGCAGAGCTGGCAACTCCCGACATGGCGGATATGAAAAATGCCCTGTCGCTGATGAATGTGAGGCTCGATAAAGCAGTAAAAGCCCGCCTTGAAAGAATGAGCGACAGGCTTGACAGAATGGCTGTCAGGGTCAGGGCATATTCTCCCCAAAGACGGCTTGAGAGCGACGAAAAACGCCTTGAAGCCGCAGATGATAAGCTAAGGCTTGTGATGGACAGCCGACTGAAGC
This sequence comes from uncultured Ruminococcus sp., assembly GCA_937894495.1. GTDB lineage: Bacteria > Bacillota > Clostridia > Oscillospirales > Ruminococcaceae > Hominimerdicola. The sequence continues at coordinate 6,230 of CALCRR010000148.1, forward strand.
TGCTTTCAATGCGGCTTGACAGATATGCAGCGCAGATAGTCATGCTAAGCCCCTTTAATGTTCTTGGCAGAGGATATTCAATGACCCACAAGGAGGGCAGGCTGATATCCTCGGTGAGTGAGATATCAAAGGGCGATAAGGTCAGCGTGCGCCTGTCCGACGGCGAATTTACAGCAAGCATTGAGGATATAATTAAGTTAAACTGACCGCATGGATCTGACTTTTAACATCTGAAAAGGAACGATGATAATGAATTTTGAAGATAAAATGGCAAGGCTCAACGAAATAGTAAAGCTGCTTGAAAATGACAAGCTGCCTCTGAAAGAATCCCTCGACCTTTATAAAGAGGGGGCTGAGCTTTCGGCTGACTGTAAAAAAATGCTTGAAGACGCCAGGCTCACCGTAATTACCATGAACGGAGATAAGGAAGATGAATGATAACAACAAGCGCTTGCTTGATGCTTATATCGAAAAGATAAACGATCAGCTTATAAAGCTCACCGAAAACAAGCCGCAGCTGCAAAGGGCGGTGGTCGATGCTATGGAGTATTCGCTGACCGCAGGGGGCAAAAGGCTGAGACCTGTGCTTATGCTGGAGTTTTACCGTATGTGCGGCGGCGAAAGGCTGGACGATATAGTTAAGCTTGCCTGCTCGGTGGAGCTGATACACACCTATTCGCTGATACATGACGACCTGCCCTGTATGGATAATGACGATTACCGCAGGGGCAAGTCATCATGCCACAAGGCTTTCGGCGAGGATATAGCGCTGCTGGCAGGAGACGCCCTTAATACCCTTGCCTTTGAGGTGATAGCCGAAAGCGCCATAGAGGGAGTTATCCCCCCTGAGAGAGCTGTCATGCTCACCTCGGTGCTGGCTAAGGCTATCGGTACAGACGGTATGATAGGCGGACAGGTCATAGACCTTGAAACTGAGGACGAGGAGATAAGCATAGAGACACTTAACACCCTGCAGAGCTGCAAAACAGGTGCGCTTATCGAAGCTGCCTGCGTTATGGGCGTGGTCATATCGGGCAGAATGGAGCTTATCCCTGCCGCTGCCGACTATGCCGCCGCAATGGGCAGAGCTTTTCAGATAGTTGATGATATACTTGATGTAACAGGCACCTTTGAGGAGCTTGGCAAGCCCATAGGCAGCGACGAGCAGCAGCATAAAAACACCTATGTCACCCTGCTGGGGCTCGAACGCTCCAAACAGATAGCCGCACAGCTGACGGTGCAGTCGCTGGCAGCCCTCAGAGGCTTTGAAAATAACGAATTTATGTATGAGCTGACACAGGACCTTCTGGAAAGACGCTCGTGAAAGGTAACTGGAGATAATTGATATGGCGGATAAAAAGATAGATCTGCATAAGCTAAAGCTCCCATATGACCTTAAAAGGCTGAGTATAAGCCAGTGTGAGGACATCTGCGCCCAGATACGCAGCATTCTCATAGAGACCGTGTCTGAAAACGGCGGTCATCTGGCTTCAAACCTGGGCACGGTGGAGCTTACCGTGGCGCTGCACAGAGTGTTTGACTCCCCAAAGGATAAAATAGTGTGGGATGTAGGTCATCAGGCTTATACCCATAAGATACTCACAGGCAGGCTGGACCGCTTTGATACCCTTAGAAAAGAGGGGGGCATATCCGGCTTTTGCAGACCCGATGAGTCTGAGCATGACGCCTTTGTGAGCGGTCACAGCTCAAACTCCATATCGGCAGCTTTGGGCATTGCCACAGCTATGAAGCTAAACGGTGATAAGCACGCAGCCATTGCCGTCATGGGCGACGGCGCATTCACAGGCGGCATGATCTTTGAGGGGCTCAACAACGCAGGTAAAAGCGATACAAATATGATCGTTATACTTAATTATAACGAAATGTCCATCTCGAAAAACGTGGGAGGTATGGCAAAGTATCTCTCTGAGATGAGAACTAAGGACTCCTATAAAAAGACAAAGTCGGCTGTTGAGCGTGTGCTGGACGTTACGCCTGTTGTGGGCAAACCCATTAAAAAGGCTGTCAGGGAGTCTAAAAATGCATTCAAGAACATGATACTGCACAGCACCATGTTTGAGGACCTGGGCTTTGAATACATAGGACCTCTGGACGGTCATAACATAGAGGAGCTTGAAGCAGGGCTAAGGGCTGCCAAAAGCATCGGCAAGCCTGTTTTCGTACACGTAAATACCGTCAAGGGCAAGGGCTATGCCCCTGCTGAGGAAAACCCGGGGGAGTACCACGGCGTCGGCAAGTTCGAGATAGCCACGGGCAACCCCGATGTGGTCACGGCAGACAGCTTTTCATCGGTAATGGGTAAAGAGCTTTGCAGAATGGGTAGGCAGAACAAAAAAATATGCGCAGTCACTGCCGCCATGAAGTACGGCACGGGACTGCAGTATTTTGCCAAAAGCTTTCCCGAAAGATTTTTCGATGTGGGCATTGCCGAGGAGCACGCTGTGACCTTTTGCGGCGGTCTGGCGTCAATGGGCTATGTGCCTGTTTTTGCGGTGTATTCCACCTTTTTGCAGCGTGATTACGACCAGCTGATACACGACCTTGCCATATCGGGGGACCATGCGGTCATCTGCGTTGACAGGGCAGGCATAGTCGGCAGCGACGGCGAAACCCATCAGGGTATTTTTGATGTGTCATTCCTCACCGCCGTGCCTAATATCGTTATTTATTCTCCCTCAAATTATAAGGAGCTGGAGCTCTGCCTGCATAAGGCGGTGGAGGAAGAAAAGGGCACTGCTGTGGTGAGATACCCGAGAGGCAGCGATAAATCGGTCTATGATAAGACCGACTGCGGCACGGGGTATGAATATAAAGACTTCGGCGGCAAATATCTTATTATGACCTACGGCAGGCTTTATGATAACGCATATAAGGCTGCACAGATACTTAAAGAACAGGGGATAGTCTGCGACCTTATAAAGCTCGTGAAGATATTCCCCATAGATAAGCAGATAACCGAAACTGTAAAGTGCTATGACAGGGTGTTTTTCTTTGAAGAAGCCTATTTCAGCGGCTCGCTGAGCGAAAAGTATGCGGCTGTATGCAAAAATGTGGAAAGCACTGCTATACATGGCTTTGTAAAGCACGGCGAGAGCGATGCGCTGCTTGACGAGCTGGGCTTGTCTAATTTTTCTTAAC
>CALCRR010000149.1 GCA_937894495.1 uncultured Ruminococcus sp.
GTCACATCAGCCGTATTCTTGAAAGTCCGCTGTATGTGAGAGCCGACAAAGAGGTGTATGCTTTTTTCGTTTCCAAAGGCTATGAGATACTCGATGATATTGAAGCCTATGACGGTATTCACGGTGTTTTCATTCATAGGGCTTCGGGAGTAACTTTTGTTAAGGTCGGGTATCATGAGGGTCTGGTCGATGCAAGCGTATGGCTTGCCGTGCAGGACAAAAAAGCCCATAACAAGCGTATCCCTAACAATGCGAATGCCAATCATTCGTGGCTGACGGGATTTCTGAAATGCGGTCACTGCGGCTATCATTTGGAAATCCACTACTATGACAATGCTAAAAGCGGAAAGCGTTACAGATATCTCAGAGATTCGGGAGCATACCGTAAGGAAGGCTGTGTGAAGAAGTTCCTGAAAACTCGTCCCGAAGAAGTCGAGAGTGCTGTCGAGCAGGCGATGCGTGACCGTATTGATCAGCTTGTTATCGCAAAGCGAAGTGCAGACGCTCCCGATGCCGACACCGAAGCGTTGAGGGTTGAGATAATCAAGATAGATGAAGAAATTCGCAAGCTGATGAAAAAGCTCGGTGATGCCGATACGGTGCTGTTTGAGTATATTCAGAATACGGTCAATGAGATGCACGAACAGAAGTCGGCTCTGGAGCGTAAAATGCAGGCAAAGGCTCGCAAGCGCAGGACGGTTGATACCGCACCTTTGGAAAAGCCGATGAAACATTGGGACAAGCTCTCCATTCCAGAAAAGCACGAGCTTGCGGCGGTTATGCTTGAAGCGGTCTATGTGAGTGATGAAAATGGCATTGAGATAAAATTCAGTATATAAGGAAACGGCGATTTTACGCCGTTTTCAAAATATGGTGGAGTGCTGCGATCGGCGTGCCGTAGGCAACACCTTAACAACGATTATTTGTTAAAGTTTGGACGGTTGGTTTTACAGCAATAAAACCGAAAGGACGAATACAAATGATTGATGCGATGTACAATTACAGACAGGGCGAGATCCACTCCGCTGAGTTCTCTAATGAGTTTAACAAACTCTGCATACCGTTTGAAGATTCCCTAAGCGAGGAGCAGATTGATGTATTCCACAAAATTCTTGACTGCGTGAGTGAAACAGCCGTCGCTGAGATGAGAGCTGCCTACAAGGTCGGCTTCAAGGACGGTGCTACTATGATGCAGGAAATTCAGGACTGATTTAATCATAGCATAAAGAAAGGGCAATGTCCTCCGTTAGTGGAAGGCATTGACCCTATTTTTCTTTTCAGGAATCTGAAAAATATATTGATTACCACTTGAAATATAAGCCGTCATATGCTATAATAATAAGTATAGGTTTTCCTGTACATGTGCCATTATGTAATAAAGCGTGACCAAAAGATTTACGGGCTTTTGATTCGTTCTATGTAAAATATCGTAACAAAGCGTTAAGGGAGGGTTAACATGACCGAAGGATTCTATGAAACATACATTTGCGGACATATCCCGTCGGGACTGCCCGGAGGCTTTTTTATCTATGAGGCGGGCGGAGATGAGAAGCTCCTGTTTGCCGAAATGAATATTGTGAATATGTATGGCTGCGAAACATATGACGAGTTTCTTGATTTTGTCGGCGGCTCTTTTAAGGGTATGGTTCATTCCGATGATCTCAGCAGGATACAAAACGAGATACAGGCGCAGACAATATATGGAGACAAACGGCACGATTACGTCCGCTACAGGATCATTACAAAGCAGGGGAAAGTGCGCTATATCGAGGATTTCGGACACCTGCTCCACTGGCAGAACGGCAAGAGCTTTTACTATGTCTTTATCGTTGATGTTGAGCGCAATGAGTTCTACAACCGCGATCGCAATTCTCATGCCGAGGCAGAGATACTTTCGGCAAGCCACAATGCCGACCCGCTGACCGGACTGTTCAATATGTCTTTCTTTTACCAGAAGGTGTACCATTTGATATCCTCGTCTCGGAGCAGACGGCTTGATATGTCATTCGTCCATTTCGATATCCCAAACTTCAAGCTGTATAACGAACAGCACGGCTTCAAGCAAGGGGATGAGCTGCTGCGTGAGCTTGCCGGAATCATTAGAGATGTTTTTTCGGACAGCATCACCGCACGTTTTTCAAATGACCATTTCTTCATTTTCGATCACAGCGATCAGAGCAGTATCCCGGCAAAGGTCGATGCCGTTTACAACCGTATGCTTCTCTCTGAGGATATGAACAAAAGAGTAAGGATAAAGGCAGGGATCTACTATTGTCATGGCCGTGATCCCGAAGTCGGGCTTGCGTGCGATCATGCACGTCTTGCCTGCAACAGTATAAAAAGCCGTCACGATGTGTACTGCTGTGTCTATGATGAAATGCTCCGTGACAAGCTGCGCCGTCAGCAGTTCGTGGTCGATCATATCGAAGAAGCTGTCAATAAGGGATACATCAAAGTCTTCTATCAGCCTGTTATCAGGGTGAAAACGGGAAAGATCTGCGGCTATGAGGCACTTGTGCGATGGCTCGACCCGTCTGTCGGTCTGATCTCTCCCGCACAGTTCATTGATACTCTCGAACAGTTTCATCTTATCCACCTGATAGACAAATATGTCGTGAGGCGCGTCTGCGAGGACTACAAGCAGCTTGCCAAAAGCGGCGAGCCGTTGGTTCCCTTTTCCGTCAATATCTCACGGCTGGACTTTGAACTGTGCGATATTTTCGGATATGTAGAGGAAATTCGCAGCGAATTCGACGTACCGAGAAGTATGCTTGATCTGGAGATCACGGAAAGTGCCCTGAACGACAATGTAGGCTGCATAAAGAACGAGTGTGACAAGATGAAGGCTCTTGGCTATCACATCTGGCTGGACGACTTCGGCAGCGGATATTCTTCGCTCAACTCTATGGCGGATTATGATTTCGATGTACTCAAGCTGGATCTGGTGTTTCTGCGCAGTCTCGACCACAACCCCAAGACAGGAAAGCTGATGACTTATATTATCAACGGAGCGTGGGGCTTAGATCTTGAACCTCTTTGTGAAGGCGTTGAAACCGCCGAGCATTACGAATTTCTGAAAAAGATCGGCTGTGAACGGGCGCAGGGTTATTACTTTGGCAGACCTATGCCTCTTGATGAGACAAGAGCCTACACTAAGGGCAAGGGGCTTGAATGGGAACGTTGCGCTCCTTGAATACCTAAGCAGAATGGTAACGTTCGGATTTTATGAATATTGACATCTGTATTGTGTTTTTTGTGCAAAGTAAATGCCGATGATAGTTAGGAGGAAGATTTCATGCAGGAGCTGCTTGAACGAAAAAAAGGACTTCGCAGAAAGATTCTCATAGTTGATGATGAACTGATAGCAAGAGAAATTCTCGGTGCTATGCTCAATGATCTCTATGAGATCGTTTATGCGGAAAACGGAGCTAAGGCTTTGGAAATCATAAAACGTGACAATCATACATTATCGCTTGTGATCCTCGATCTTCATATGCCGAAGCTTGACGGATTCAGTCTTCTGAAAATACTCCACGCTGACAATGAACTGCGTCGGATACCGGTGATCGTTCTGACCTCGGAAAAAGGCTCGGAGGTGGAATGCCTGCAAAACGGAGCTGCTGATTTTATCACAAAGCCTTTTGATGCACCGGAGATCATAAGGGCAAGGGTAGGCCATTCTATCGAACTTGCTGAAGACAGTATCATCATTCATGAGACTGAAAGAGATAGTCTCACAGGGCTGTTCAACAAGGAATTCTTTTTTGAATACGGGAAAAAGATCGATGAAATGAACGGTCATATGCCAATGGATGCAATCGTGATCGACATCAACCGATTCCGCATTATCAATGAGCTTTACGGCAGAGCTTACGGAGACCTTCTGCTAAAAAAGATCGGCAGCGGTGTTCATGAAACTGTACAGGATCGAGGAGGTCTTGCGTGCCGGAGCGGAAGCAACAGCTTTTATGTGTATATCCCGCACAATGAAAACCTACCGCAAATCATGCCGAAGTACATTGACAGGATGGATCGTGCAATCGGAGATCATAAGATCAGCGTCAGAATCGGCATTTATTCAGACGAGGATGAAGCTCTTGATGTGGAGATGCGTTTTGACCGTGCTAAGCTCGCCTGCCGTAAACTCCGTAATACTTATACGACCTGTTACAATTTATATAATTCCGAGCTTCACGACAAGGAGCTGTTTAATGAACGGCTTATCAATGATATGGACAGAGCACTTGATGATAGACAGTTTCAGGTGTACTATCAGCCCAAGTACAATATCAAAGGTAATGCTCCCGTGCTGGCAAGTGCAGAAGCACTGATCCGTTGGTTCCATCCTGACTACGGTATGATAAATCCCGGTGTTTTTATCCCTCTGTTTGAGAACAACGGACTGATACATAAGCTTGACAGATTTGTATGGAATGAAGCTGCCGGACAGATCAGGGAATGGAGAGATAAATTCGGTATCACGCTGCCTGTATCGGTAAATGTTTCAAGGGTCGATGTATTTGATCCGCAGCTTGGCGAAGAATTGACAGAGATCATCGGAAATAACGGGATAACGGCCGGCGATCTTCTTCTTGAGATCACAGAATCGGCTTATACAGATAATTCGCAGCAAATATCCGATACTGTTTCTTCACTCAGAAGGCTTGGATTCAAAATAGAAATGGATGATTTCGGCAGCGGGTATTCCTCGCTGAATATGCTGACTACGCTGGCTATCGATGCATTGAAGCTTGATATGGTTTTTATCAAAAATATTTGCAGTGACAGCAAGGCTGCACGTCTTGTCGGTATCATGATAGATATAGCAAGGCTTCTCGAAGTACCGGTCATAGCCGAGGGCGTCGAGAAAAAGGAACAGATGGAGCTTTTGAAAACACTTGACTGCGATATCATTCAGGGCTATTATTTTTCAAGACCATTGCCGCCGGAGAAATTTGCAGGACTGATCGAAAAACAGCAAAAGGAGAATAACGATGCTTACAACAGATAAACTAAGAGAATTTGGCGCAGACGTTGACACGGGGCTTACACGCTGCATGAATAACGAAGCATTTTATATTATGCTTGTCGGAAAAGTGATCGGGGATAAGAGACTCGATATCCTTGAGCAGCAGATCGCCGACCATGTGCTTGATGCGGCTTTTGAAACGGCTCATGCTTTAAAAGGAATGTATGCCAATCTGTCTCTTGACCCGCTGACAAAGCCGGTCAGCGAGATGACAGAGCTGCTCAGAAGCAGAACAGAAACGGATTACACAGCTTTTATAAATGAGGCAAAAACGCAGTTTGAAAGGCTGTGTGCTTTATAATGTAAGAATAATGTGCAAACGGGAACGATTCTGCGGAATGCTCCCGTTTTTGCAATAAAAAATATAACAGGAGGGCGTAACATTGTTTGGCAAACATTTTGAACTGAATGAGCAGACGATGCATATAGTGGAAGAGATCGGACGGCATATGCCCGGTGGCTTTTTTATCTATAAAACAACAGGAATTGAGGAGCTTCTGTATGCAAATCATGTGGTTCTGAATATTTACGGCTGTGAGACACTTGACGAATTCAAGGCACTTACGGGATATACCTTCAAGGGTATGGTCCACCCGGAGGATTACGCTGAAATATCTGCTTCAATTGCAGAACAGATCGGCGGGAACGATGATCATATCGACTATGTGGAATCCCGCATCGTCCGCAGGGACGGGCAGGTGCGCTGGGTAGATGACCGCGGGCATTACACCGATACCGAGGCATACGGCGGAATCTACTATGTTTTGATCTCCGATATCACCGAAAAACATGATAAGGTGGTGCAGGAGGAACAGCGTGCAGAAATGGAGCATCATCGGCTGATGAAGGAGGTGCAGTCTGCCGCCGAGCTTGCCGACTTGATGGCATCGGTCAGCTCTCTGCTTTCTAATATGCCCGCAATGAGTTTTTCCAAGGATGCAATGACCGGGAAATATCTTGCCTGTAATCAGCCATTTGCGGAGTATGCCCATAAATCCTCTCCTGATGAAGTCATCGGTCTGACAGACCATGAGATCTTTGACAGGGAAACCGCAGACCATTTCGTTGCCGATGATAAAAAGGCTCTGTCTATGGACAAGCCGTATGTATTCTTTGAAGATGTTCCCGATGCGAAAGGAATTGTGATACGCAATTTACAGACAACCAAGCTGAAATTCACCGATGCATCGGGGAGGCTCTGTCTGCTCGGAATGTGCGTTGATGTCACGGAAATGACGAGGATCAAGACTGCGGAGGCGGCGAGCCTTGCTAAACAGCAGGAGCTTGAAAGCCGACTTGCATTGCAGGAAAAGCTGCTTGAGGAACAGGCTCGGCGTGAACAGCAGGACAGAATGATCACTGCGCTTGCTTCTGATTACAGAAGCGTGTATCACATTGATCTGGATATGAATGACGGTATATGCTACCGTGCCGACCCCGATGATTCGGATCAGACTCCGGAGGGAGTGCATTTCCCGTATCTTGAACGCTTTACATGGTATGCAGAGAATAGCGTTGATGAAAAATACCGCAGCGAGTTTCTTGCGTTCATTGACCCTGATAATGTCAGAAAAGCACTCTCGGAAAATCCTATCATTGCTTATCGCTACCTTGTTCATCGCAGCGGCATAGATTATTACGAAATGATACGGATGGCAGGTGTCCGCCACGCTGCTGACAGGGACGATCATATCGTTCATGCTATCGGACTGGGCCTGACAAATATAGACAGCGAGATGCGTGAGACGATGGCGAAAAATCAGGCACTCAGCGAAGCACTTGAAGCCGCAGAGCAGGCAAACATGGCAAAGACTGCTTTTCTTTCCAATATGAGCCACGAGATACGCACTCCGATGAATGCTATCATCGGGCTGGACAGTCTGGCTCTCCACAGAAACAGTCTCGATGCTGAGACAAGAGATTATCTGGAAAAGATCGGCGGCAGCGCACGTCATCTGTTGGGACTTATCAATGATATTCTGGATATGAGCCGTATTGAATCGGGAAGAGTGATCCTGCGCAAGGAGGAATTCTCCTTCCGTATCATGCTCGAACAGATCAATACTATGGTCATGACCCAGTGCAGTGACAAGGGCTTACGGTATGAGTGTAAGGTCATTGGCGGCGTTTCCGATTACTATATCGGCGATGATATGAAGCTCAAACAGGTGCTTATCAATATTCTCAGCAATGCGATAAAGTTCACCGACGCACCGGGGTCTGTTTCACTTACAGTGGAAAGGACAGCGGTATTTGAGGGACAGACGACCATTCGCTTTGTCATCAGTGATACCGGTATCGGAATGGATAAGGAGTTCCTGCCGAAGGTGTTTGATACCTTCACGCAGGAGGACAGCAGCCGCAACAATAAATACGGCAGTACCGGACTCGGAATGGCGATCACGAAGAACATCGTGGAGCTTATGAACGGAACGATCACCGTAGATTCGGAAAAGGGAAAAGGAACAGTATTCACAGTCATCATTACCCTGAAAAACTGCGATCACTACGGTGCAGACGATGTGCTTATCGACGCAAGGGATATCAGAGTATTGGTCGTAGATGATGAGGAGATCGCTGCCGAGCACGCAAGGATCGTGCTTGACGAGGCGGGTATCAAGGCGGATACCTGCAATGACGGACAGACCTGTCTGCATATGCTGGAGGTACAGCACACGAAACAGGAACCATATAATCTTGTGCTGCTTGACTGGAAAATGCCTAATATGGACGGCATCGAAGTCGCAAGGGAGATCCGCAAGCTGTACAGCAGTGAGACAACGATCATTATACTTACCTCATTCAACTGGGATGAAATTATGGACGAGGCACTGCATATCGGAGTGGACAGCTTCCTTGCAAAGCCGCTGTTCGCATCAAATGTCATCGCCGAGTTTGAACGCATCGCCCGCAAAAATAATATGCTGCTGTTCCGTGAAAAGCAGCGTGCCGATATAAACGGCAGACATATCCTGCTTGCCGAGGATGTGATCATCAACGCTGAGATCATGAAAGAGCTTTTGAAGATCAAGGGTGTTATCATTGACCATGCCGAAAACGGAAGAATTGCGCTTGATATGTTTGCTGCAAGTGATGAGGGATTCTATGATGCAGTGCTTATGGATGTGCGTATGCCGGAAATGGACGGACTTGAAGCGACTGCGGCGATACGTGCGCTAACCAGAAGGGATTCAAAGACTGTGCCGATCATCGCAATGACTGCAAATGCCTTTGACGAGGACGTTCAGCGCTCTTTGCAGGTGGGTATGAATGCACATCTCTCAAAGCCGGTGGAGCCTGACAGACTGTATCAGACGCTTGAGGAACTGATATGGGAAGCGGACAGGTCAAAGACGGCGGAGGTATAACGGCAATGACAAACAATGTTAATACTGATGCCCCAAAACGCAGTTTATCGCTGATCAACGTATGGGCAATGGCATTTGGCTGTATGGTAGGCTGGGGTACGTTCGGAATGCCGGGTACAACATTTCTTCCCATAGCGGGTCCGTGCGGTACGATCATTGCAATGACGGCAGGTATGCTGATCATGCTTGTCATCGGCTATAACTTTGCCTATCTGATAAATAGGAATCCGAGATCGGGAGGAGTCTATTCTTATACCAAGGAAGCCTTCGGACGGGATCACGCTTTTTTAAGCTCATGGTTTCTCTGCCTTTCATACCTGACGATCGTGTTCCTGAACGGCACCTCGCTGTTTATCGTTCTGCGGACGATTTTCGGGGAACTCATACAAACAGGGCTTTCCTACACAGTTTCCGGCAGTCAGATATATATCAGAGAGATCATAGTATCCGCAGTTACTCTTGCAGGGGTCGGGCTGCTATTCCTCTGTGCCAAGCCGATGCTGCGCAGAGTACACACCGCTTTGTCGATCATATTGCTTGCAGGCATCCTGATCTTAGGTGCATTCTGTATTCCTCACACAATGGCACATATCGGAGATTTCGGCTCACAGGGAACAAATAAAGCCTATGGGATATTCAGCATCGTTTTTCTGGCACCGTGGGCATTCGTCGGATTTGAGGTCATATCATTTGACACCGAAAGCTACAAATTTCCTATCAAGAAATCAAAGGGGATCATCTTTGCAGCGATCATCTTAGCTGCCGCTGCTTATACGATCATGGCAGTGATCGGCATATCTGCCGTACCTGACGGCTTTGAAAACTGGCAGTCGTATATCAATTCGCTGGGCACCGTATCGAATTCGCAGTCTGTCCCTACTATTTACGCCGCAAAAACTATTATGGGAAATTTCGGTTTTGTAATGATCAGTATCACTGCAATGGCAGCAGTACTCACGGGTATCATCGGAGGCTACCGTGCAACGATCAGTGTGCTTACCACTATGGCAGAGGATAATATTCTGTCAAAGCATTTCTCCAAGACCGTATACAATATCGTGTTTGTGATGATCATTTCGATCATACTTGTTCTTTTCGGCAGAAATACGCTGGAATGGTTTGTAGATCTGACCTCATTTGGCGCGATCGTGGGTTTTGGCTATACTTCGGCTGCGGCATATAAGCTTTCAAAGGCTGAGGGCAAACGCAGATCGCAAATTACCGGAATGATCGGTACGATCGTATCAGTTGTATTTGTTGTCGTCCAGCTCGTGCCGAGGCTGACCGCTATGGAAGCTATGGGCGGGGAGGCTTTTCTTCTGCTCTCTTTCTGGTGTCTGCTGGGCTTTGTCTTTTATTGGCGCACCGTTGAGCGAAGTACACTTGCCGAATACAGCGGTATGTCCACATCGGGAGTGGTGCTGTTTGCGCTCATTATTTACTCGGTATTTATGTGGCTGGCAAAGCAGATAGACAGCAAAGAAACGATAGATGCAGTACATTCCACACTTGTGACAGGCGGAACAGTTCTTCTGCTGATCATCTTTGCAGGACTTGTTATAATGCTGTATGTGCAGGATCTTGTACGAAAAAAGCATGAAGCTTCAGAACGTGAGAAGATCAGAGCAATGGAGGGTAGCCTTGCAAAGAGCAGATTTCTGTTCAATATGTCCCACGATATACGGACACCTATGAATGCAATCATCGGCTACACCGAGCTTGCCTTGAAAGAGCCGTCATCCGAGGTGCTTCACGATTATCTTGTGAAGATCGACCGTTCCAATCAACATCTGCTGACGCTGATCAATGACATTCTTGAAATGAGCCGTATTGAAAGCGGCAAGGTCGAGCTGGAGCTTTCTCCTACAGACCTGTGCAGGGTATTTGACAGCATCAGAGAGCTTTTCAATGAACAGATGAAACGCAAGAATATGGAATTTGAGATCCACACATCTCAGGTGAAACACCGATATGTCTGGTGCGATGCAAAGCATTTTAGCCGTGTGATCGTAAATCTTCTGAGCAATGCTTATAAATTTACAGATGAAGGCGGAAGTGTAACTGCTTCGATTGCTGAGACGGGCTCAAGTGATGGCTACGGCGTCTATGAGATCAGAGTGCGTGATAACGGCATTGGAATGTCCAAGGAATTTGTGAAAAAAATGTTTAGCCCTTTTGAAAGGGAGAGAACATCGACGGTCAGCGGTATCGAAGGAACAGGACTCGGACTTTCGATCAGTAAAAACATTATTGACCTGATGGGCGGCGCGATCGACGTACACACCTCACCCGGCAGCGGAACAGAGATCGTACTTAATTTGAAATTCAGACAGGCAGAGGAATCAGATGTCTCTGTTGAATCGGAAACGAAAGCAGAACAGGTCACAGATATTGCAAAGATCGATTTTTCCGGCAAGCGGCTGCTGCTCGTAGAGGATAATGAGATCAACATGGAAATCGCAAAAATGATACTGACACAGTCGGGCTTTACAGTTGAGACAGCCGAGAACGGAAAGATCGCCGTGGATATGATCTCTTCCTCAGTGCCGGGATATTACGCCGCTGTGCTGATGGATATCCAAATGCCTGTTATGGATGGCTATACTGCTACAAAGGCGATACGTTCTCTCCAAGACGAAAAGCGCTCAAGTATCCCGATACTTGCAATGACCGCCAATGCGTTCAAAGAGGACGAGGAAGCTGCGTTTGCTGCCGGAATGCAGGCACATATTGCTAAACCTGTAGATGTTGAAAAACTGCTGGGTACGCTGACAGAAGTGTTGTCCGAATATGAAAAATAAGGGGGATGGTATATTATGACATATTCCATCATCGGTATATTGGCGGCTGTCATACTGGTCATCATAAACCGTGATGTACTTTGGCTCAAAAACGGCAAAGCACGAACCGATACACATAATACCTACCGCCTGTTTCTTTTCGGCATCATGGCGTATTACATCACCGATATGCTGTGGGGAATTTTAGAGGATCACAAGCTGGCAGCAGTGCTGTATGCAGACACAGTCATACATTTTACAGCTATGGCACTCTCTGTCATGCTGTGGACACAGTATGTGGTCTCCTACCTTGAAAAGGACGATTTTTTTACAAGAATGCTCTCCTATGCAGGAAAGACAATCCTCTCCTTTGAGATAGTAGTTATCATTATAAACTTTTTTACTCCGATCATGTTCAGCGTTGATGCTGACTGCACATACCATGCAGGAAGCGCACGGTATGTTATGCTTGCACTTCAGATTCTGATGTTTGTACTTACCTCTGCCTACACACTCTTTGTTTCCTGCAAATCAAGCGGAAAAGTCAAACGGTGTCACCTGACAATAGGGCTGTTTGGCATCATCATGGCAGTGATGATCTCAATACAGGTGTTCTATCCGCTTCTGCCAATGTATGCTATGGGATATATGCTCGGTACCTGCATACTTCACAGCTTTGTTGTGGAGGACGAAAAGGAGGAATATCGCAGCCAGCTTGAACAAGCACTTGAGCGTGAGCATTTGCAGACACAGCGGCTTAGCATAAGTCAGACGGAGCTGCAGGCAGCCCTTGCCGAAGCAGAAAGAGCAAACAGGTCAAAAACCGCATTTCTCTCCAATATGAGTCATGAGATCAGGACGCCCATGAATGCAGTTATCGGGCTCAATGACCTTGCAATGAACGATCCTACTGCTTCCGAGAGTATAAAGGGTTATCTGCAAAAGATACAAATATCGGCAAAGCATCTGCTTGGCATCATCAATGATATTCTTGATATGTCTCGCATTGAGTCGGGGAAAATGTTTATCAAAGACGAGGAATTTTCCTTTTCAGACTGCATTGAACAGATCAATACGATCATCATCGGACAATGCAGGGAAAAAGACATTGCATACAGCTTTCACGCCGAAGAAAAGATCGCTGAAAAGTATATCGGAGATACGATGAAGCTGAGGCAGGTACTCATCAATATCCTCGGTAACGCCGTAAAATTCACCCCCGAGGGCGGCAAGATAGAATTTGACATTAATGAGATACGGCGATATGATGACAATGCAGTCTTGCAATTTATCATAAAGGATAACGGCATCGGTATGAGCGAGGACTATCTGCCGCATATTTTTGATGCGTTCAGTCAGGAGGACACTTCCTTTTACAGTAAACACGGAAGCACTGGTATCGGTATGCCGATCACCAAAAGTATTGTAGAACTAATGGGTGGTACGATAGAGGTGGAAAGTGAGAAGGGCAAGGGTACGGTATTTACTGTCATAATAACGCTTGGCACCTGTAAAGATCAAGCTGATGCAAGCAGTTTGGAAAGCACTCAGACACCTACCAAGAAAGACGCTGCCGATCTTAGCGGACGAAGGATACTCATTGCGGAGGACATTCCCGTGAATGCAGAGATCATGGTCATGATGCTGAAAACGCACAATATCGAAGCTGACGTAGCTGAAAACGGCAGGATAGCAGTAGAGAAATATACCGAGCACCCTGAAGGGTTCTATGATGCAATACTTATGGATATGCGTATGCCCGAAATGAACGGGCTTGAAGCTGCAAAATGCATACGCTCCGGCGGGAAAGCCGACTCAGAAACGATCCCAATCATTGCGCTCACAGCAAATGCCTTTGATGAGGATGTTCAGAACAGTATGCAGGCAGGACTCAACGCACATCTCAGCAAGCCCATAGAGCCGGATGTTCTGTTTGATACATTGGAAAAACTGATTCTTTAGGAGTAATAATTGTTTTTATGGTTATCCCTTTGACACACCACAGTTTTGCCCCCAAACCCTCGCTCGTCTGTGAGCATTCGCTCACAGCGAGCTCGGGAGAGTATGGGGGAGGGCTTCGCCCTCGTTACCGACCCATCGGGGCTTCGCCCCGAACCCCATTATCTAAGGCATTTTAATTGGTGTGTCAAGTATATAACCATAATTGTTTTTTTAGATTAATTGTTATTTTGGTGTTATATTACTCCAACAGAAATTTTGGATTGCTTTTCCCTTGACATTTTTACAGAAATTTGCAAAATGCCCGTAGTCTATTGGCACACTCAAAAACCGTTCCACACAAGTTAAAATCAGCATTGTGGAGCATACCACAATCGGCAGATACCCTAATGGCGTACAATAGCTGTAAAGCACTTTCTCTGTTCGGTAGAGAGTGTGCTTTTTGTCTGTCAATAAAGATAGCAAGCTGATTGACTAAGTGCAGAAAACGTGCTATAATTGATAGTGGTTAGTTTCTGCACACCTTTGTAATATATGTGACACGAAAGAAGGATATTATGAAATACTTTGAGTTTGGAACAGAAAACAAAGTTACGCTCCTGCTTCTGCACGGAGTAGATACTACTTGGGAAATGAGCTTTCAGCCCTTTATTGATGTGGCAAAATCGAAATACCACATCATTGCTGTGGCAGAGGACGGCTTCAATCCCGATGAACCCGAAGTCGATGCAACGAGTGTTATTGACGAAGCCCATAGGATCACGGAATGGCTTGTGGAGCATTTTGACGGTAAGATAGACATTATCCTTGGCGAATCGCTCGGTGGAATGATCATGACGGAGATACTGCTCGATCCCCGTATCAAAGTTCATACGGCGATCGCTGATGGCTTTACGATACTGGAATACCCGAATTTCAGACATGATCTTCCGAAAAGAATTATCTCGACCGTGCTTGCTGATGTTGAATTATTCGCTTTCAGACACATGGGGCTATTTAATAAGATACTCGGTGAGGATATTGATTCGATGATATACAAGGAGACTTCAAAGACTACACTGTATAATCTTGAATACTCTATGATGCCCTATCGCTACAAATATGAAGCCTTTAACCGTTCAGACAGCTATATCTGGCACGGATCAAAAGAACCGGGGCTGAAGCACGTTCTGAAAAAGATCGACCGCTCCAAATATCATTTTAAGCATAAGATTTTTCAGAACAGAGGTCACGGCTCACTATTGCTTGAACCGGAACGGCTGCTCAGAGAGGTCGGGCTTGCATACAAAGGTTATGATAAGAATTACAGATCGAAATAGGGTGATGAGAATGAAAGATGCTGATAAATTGCGAAAATCTCTGCTATTTGGATTTGTAACGCTTTTTCTCTGTGGTATCGGGGATTGGCTGATAGGATATGAACCAGACGGCGGTGAGCCTATGCTGTTCGGATTTATGAACACAGCTCTTGTCAATGTTCCTGTGTGGTTTTATGTCATATCAATGATATTTGGAATATTATCGGGCTTTGGCTGTAAGAGCTATGCTCCTGCTATGATAAAAATTCTTGAATGGACAGGCGTAGACCGTAATTCCAAAATGTTCAGGCTGTTTCGTTTTGGCTTCTCATCTGCTCCGCTGATGTTCGTGACATTTCATACTGCCTGCTGTATAGAGCTTCTGATCGTTCAGGCAGCTTTGCGGGGCGGATTTGATCCGTCACTGGCGGATAAGACATTCTTAATACCCATCGCATTTACACTTATCCCATTCACGATATGGTGTTTTGTGGTCGATATACCGATCACCATTGCGTATATGTACTTCGTGCTGAAAGGCGAGCTGGGAATACCAAAATCCGCATTTCTGCTTTGCCCGTTGGGGATGAGCTTGCTGACAAAGGTGTTTTATGCTTTCATGGTCAGTGTGGAACTGAGAGAGTATGCTTTCCTTGCAGGCTGCGGTGAATCATGGGGACACGCCTTTATGTGCCTTGCCTTTATTAAAGCTGTGAAACTGAAACCAAATAAGGATCAGTAATATGCTTATAACGACTCTGCTGACACTTGGAATTGCGGTAGAAAATTCGATAATCATTCAGTCCTCTCAAAGCGTTTTTTGAGGGGACATTTTGATAGGCTGTTAAGTTTTCCACTCCGCAGGCTCAGACGGCTCTGAGGGGCATTTCCGTTCGTCTGAGGGTGCTGTCAAGCAGAGGTCGGCTCTGCGATCCCATGTTCCGCTTCATACTCCCTGACACGGCGGTAAAAGGTGTTAGCAGACAATCCCATTCTCCGCATAAAGTCACGCCCTGTGATACTCTTTGACTTCCATTCCCCATAGAGCTGCCCGAACCTCGTCCAGTCGATCTCAATCGGCTTTCTGCCCGTGTACTTGCCCTGTGCTTTGACAATCTCAATGCCCTCACGCTGACGCTGTTTGAGCTGTTCACGCTCCAACTGTGAGAGAGCGGCAAACACGGTGAGCATAAACTTTCCTGACGGTGTATCGGTGTCGATGTTCTCTTTATGGCTGATGAGGGTAACGCCCTTTTCGGTAAGGGTGTCGATGATGTTCAGTAAGTCCTTTGTGGAGCGTCCTAAACGGCTGATACTCTCGATGTAGAGCGTATCGCCCTCACGCACATAGTCCAGCATAGCTTTAAGCTGAGGGCGGTCTTTGTTCGCCCCAGACAGCTTCTCAGAGAAGATGCGGTCTACCTGATAGTCGCACATGATTTCCTGCTGACGGGCGGTTTCTTGTCTTTCTGTTGATACACGGATATAGCCTATTTTGCTCATAGTTGTTGTTTCCTTTCTTTTTGTTGATATATGGTTGACTTATTAACGGTGATGATGTATAATTACTAATAAGGCAGGCTCTCGGCTTGCTCGTGAAAATTGGAAGTTTCTCAAAGTTCCATCGAAAATGATATGGGAGAAGATGATGAATAATGTTATTACTGTTCTATCAAGATTTCACCTTAAAACTTCCTCAGCCGGAAGTCAATCAAAGATTTTCCAGCATGGTCTTTCATGGAAAAAATATGAAAGGGCAATCTCTATTCACACTTGTCGATCGTGAAGAGATTGATTTTTACACCCCGCAGTTTCTGGTAATGTTGACACACATCGGCAAGGAATGTCATATGAAGGTTCGTATTGGATTATGGCAAGAAACAAGAGAAGCTCTTCTAAAACGGTTTGTACAGCTTTGTATTCCTGAATTGTTTTTAGGTTTCTTATCTTCTCAAAATGAATATTTATGGTTTCTGCCGTTGCCATTACTGACAGTGATATTGATAGGATGGATATATAATGTGATTCGCTTTTCGTTTCGAGCAATGTCAGCAAAAAAGCAGTTTCTAAATTTGTTTAATGGAATTGGTGGAAAATTACTGCCCCCTTCCAATGTCTTTACGAATGAAATTCATCTTTTAAAAAAATAAGTGTTATAATTTTGATTTTCTTAGTAGCTATACATATCCCACGGCAAGGAGAATCACTCTCCCCGCCCGTTATTTTTATTCAAGCTGATTTTTCTTTCTTTTGGCAGCCTGTTCGTTCTGTAAGTAGCGTTCAACGGTCTTTTGGCTCTGCCGCTTTTTCTGTATCTGCTGTGCAAGCCTGTCCGCTTCTTTCTTGTAAAAATTGTACTCGGCTGAACTCTGTGCATACTGCTCTCGGAGCTTAGTCTGCCTTTCTTTCAAATACTGGGCGGTCGGGATTTTCTTGTCGGGGAACAGCTCTTTTACCTTAGCAGAAAATTCCTTGTACTGCCCCAATTCGTAGGCACAATTCTTGGCATACTTCTTTTGTTCCTTGCCCGTAAGCGAACGGTACTGCTGATTAAATTCCCTGTATTTGAAAAACTCTGCAACAACAGGCAACTGCTCCTCAATTTCTTCATACTTCTTCTTGGCTTCGTTCATCTCACCTAATGCTTTCATACGTTTGGCAAAGGCGGTATGAGCTGCCGTTTCCAATTCTTCAAGGGTGGCTGTATCGGCGGTCATTTCGTTTATCGCCTTGCTCGTCGCTTTCATATTCTCACGGTCTGCCCAATTCGTCAAGCCCTGAGACTGCTGAAATTTCTCGGCTGTGGTGCGGATAATTCTTGCTG
>CALCRR010000150.1 GCA_937894495.1 uncultured Ruminococcus sp.
GTTTTAGGGAGGGGGTTTGGGGGATGACCCTTTTTCAAAAGGGTCTCCCCCAATAGAACCTGCAGGCAGTACGACAGATCATTATTTACAGCAATGCCCATCGGGGCGGTTTGAGTTTATAACGGAGGAAAAATCGCATGATACTTGCCATTGACATAGGAAACACCAACATAGTTCTGGGCTGCATAGATGCAGACGGCATAATATTCAGAGAACGTGTATACACAAACCAGCTGGCTACCGACCTTGAATATGCTGCCAAAATAAAGATAGCAATGGATATGCACGGCATTGACCCCGCCGGCATTGACGGCTCGATAATGTCGTCGGTAGTGCCCTCTGTGACCAACATTTTCGCACAGGCGGTAAAAAAGCTGACAGGCAGTGAGCCGATGATAGTGGGGCCGGGCATCAAAACGGGGCTCAGCATACTGATAGACAACCCAGCCCAGCTGGGCAGCGACCTGGTGGTAGATGCTGTGGCAGGCATTAACGAATACCCTGCACCCATGATAGTTATCGACATGGGCACAGCCACCACCCTTTCGGTGATAGACTCACAAAAGCACTATCTGGGGGGCATGATAATGACGGGTATGTCGGTATCCACCGATGCGCTTATTTCAAGAACTGCCCAGCTGCCTAAGATAGCCTTTGAAAAGCCAAAACGGGTCATCGGCACCAACACTGTTGACTGCCTTAAAAGCGGCATAATGTACTCTCAGGCGTGCGCCATTGACGGCGTTATCGACCGCTTGGAAGAAGATCTGGGCGAAAAATGCACCGTGATAGCCACAGGCGGTCTGGCAGGCGTTATAGTCCCCCTGTGCCGCAAGGAGATAATTTTAGATGACGACCTGCTGCTGAAAGGTCTAATGGTCATCTACAACAAAAACAAAAAGTAACAGCTCTGAAACAGCTGAATTTAAAGCTTTGTAAAAAAATACCTGCTGCGTATCTCAACACAGCAGGTAATATTTTTTGTGTTATAAATTACTCAAATTCCAGGCAGTCTGTCAGGTTCAGCTCATACAGGTCGTTGTATGTAGGCGGCTGTATAGGCTGGTTTGTCAGTCTGTAGAACTCATCAGAGCCGTACTTCTTGATGAAGTCGGTGGTGTGGCAGTTGATGGTCAGCTCTTCAAGCAGCTTTCTCATAACTCCGCTGTCTGCGCCGTAGGCAGCTTCAATAAAGGTGAACATATTTTTAAGTCCCACCATTGACTGGCTGGTAACGTTCTTAGCGCCGTTGAGCAGGTTGGTGAAGGCGTTCTGAATGATGATGGTACATCTCTGCTTGTTATCTCTGCCCTCATTGGTACACTTGTCGAGATAAGCCTCCAGATTATGGATTATCCAGTGCATTATCTTCTTGTTTGACGGCGAGATAGTTCTTGCCTTGGTCCTTCTGTCCAGCTCCTTCTGGGTCTGCATGATATGCTCTGCGATTATCTGGCGGCATGAGAGACCCTCATTGATCTTGATAAGGATATCCTCCAGCTTGGGGTGTATCTGCCTTATCATCTTCTCCATCTGTATGGTAGTTCTCATGGTATATGTAACGCCGTCCATCAGCAGGTTGAGCAGTGCGATAGCCTCCTCGGTATCAGCCCGGGCAGCTCTGTCAACGCCCTCCTGGGTGATGTTGCCCTCCAGCACGCCGTCGGGGTCATAGATCTCACGCAGCTCGTTGAACTTGTTGTAGAAATTAAAGAACATAGGTGCGATATCGTGATCCTGCAAATACTGACCGATAAGCTCCAGAGTAACAGGCATAGTGCCGTCGATCTCATAAAGCTGTATCATTTCTGAAAGGTCCTCCCACGCTCTTGCGGTGATGATCTTATAGTTATGTCTGTCGGTAGCGTCGATCTCGTAGTAATGATCGGGGTGCAGCTCCAGATAAGCGATTATTGAGGGGTGAACGCCGCCGTAATAGCCGTATTCCTTCCACACGCCGAAGTCAGCGTCGCACTCTACCTTCTTAAATCTGTCCCATGTAACTATATCGAACTCGTTAACAGACTTATTGAACTGAGGGGGGTTACCTGCGGTAACTATTACCCATCCGGGAGGGATCTGGTGCAGACCGAAGATCTTATACTGCAAAAACTGCAGCATGATAGGTGCCAGTGTCTCAGACACGCAGTTGATCTCGTCGAGGAACAGTATGCCCTCTCTGATACCTGTAGCCTCCATAGTATTATATATGTTGGCGATGATCTCACTCATGGTATACTCAGATACCTTAACATCTGCGCCGATAAAGTTTCTCTCAACGATAACGGGCAGACCCATCGAGGTCTCTCTTGTCTGGTGAGCCATTGAGTAGGAGATAAGGTTGATACCCGTCTCCTGCGCTATCTGGTCCATGATAGCTGTCTTTCCTATACCGGGAGGTCCCAGCAGGAAGCATGGTCTCTGGTGCTCGATACTGATCTTGTACTCACCGAACTCGTCCTTGATAAGGTAAGCCTTGATAGAGTGCAGGATCTGCTGTTTAGCGTCTTTTATGGTCATACACAAAACTCCTTACACTTTACGGAACGTCAAAAAAACATCATCAACTGTTCCAAAAATTTTCATTTATTATTATACACTATATCCAAAACTATGTCAATAGAAAAAAACATTTTCGTAATTTTAACTCATTTTCCTTTATGAAATATATGCAATTTTCCTATCTCCCCCACCTGTGCCTCCAGAGGCAAGAAACCAGAGGCAAGAAGCAAGAGTCCTCTTTTCAGACTTTGTTTGTTTGGGAAGTTTCTTGCCTCTTGCTTCTTACCTCTTGCCTCTAGTGGCTGGGGGTGCTTTTGTGGCTGCTATTACTTTGATGGCTGCGCCAACCCTGCAAAATGATGACTTTGTGCGCTGTAGGAAATTTTGAATAAATTTAATTTTGCCCCACTGAAACTGTGCGGAGATTTTCCCAGACCTTTGCTTTGTGCGGTTTAACGCAAAATTTTGTAAAACGGCTTTCTAGCCCCTAGCACTCTAAACACTATTGCTCCCCCAATTAAACCTTGCCGGAAAGGCGCAGGCAAAAATAAAAAATATCAAGGCGCAAAAGCGCAGATGGGCTGTCGCCCTTCAAGCTTTTGCAACGCAGAGATTTTTTATTTTTGTCAAGCATTTTGGCAAGGTTTAGTTGGGGGAGCAATAGCAACTAGCAGGGTAGACCGTTTTCTTACCTCTTGCTTCTTGCCTCTAGTCTCTTGCTTCCAGAGGGATAGGTAGGGGAATTAAAAATTAACAAAACATACTTGAATAACTAAAAGAAACATGATAAAATAGTATTGTTAAGTTATATTTAAGTATTTTATAAGCTGCAAAGGAGACTCTTGATCTATGGATAATCAGAACAACACTGAACAGCCAAAGAAGAGATCATCAAAGCCTATAGTAAACAGGCGTGCCAGGAGCAGTGCTCAGTCGGCTGCCGAGGCTGAGGCTGCCTCAAAGGCTAAAGCTGCTGCCGAGGCTAAGGCTGCTGCAAAGGCTGCCGAGGAAGCCGAGAGAGATCTTAATAACAAGCTAGATAAGATAACAGGCGCCGAAAAGAACGCACAAAAGGCTAAAGAAGCTGCCAGAAGAAGGGCAGAGCTTGACAAGAAGCGTGAAGAAGAGGAAGAAAAGAAAAAGCAGGAAAAGGAAAAGGCTAAACAGCATAAGGAGGCTGAAAAGAAAGCTAACCGTGTGCTGGTAAAAGACCCCCCCAACGCCTTTTTGCTCAGCATAGACCGCAGTATGAGGAGGAAAAGGCGCATACTTATAGCCCTGCTGGTGATACTTGCTGCGGTTATTGCGCTGGTGGTGGCGGTCAGCGTAAATCTTTCGAGGAAGAACAAGATAGCCACTGCAAAGTCGGTCATTTCTCAGCTGGATATACAGACCACCTTCAAGGACCCCGAGTTCCCCGATGACGGCGACTGGGACAATGACGGCATAACCAATATACGTGAAAACGATACAAACACAGGCATACAGAACGAGGACACCGACGGCGACGGCATAAAGGACGGCGACGAGCTTGAGCTGGGCACCGACCCCCTCAAGGAGGACACCGACGGCGACGGGCTGCTTGACGGTTATGAGATAATGGCAGGCCCCAACCCCAGAATGACCAGCACCAACGGCTCTGTGCCCGACGCTCAGCTGGAGGTTTCGGTCAAAAAGACCGACGGCGACTGCACTGTTACTCTCACAGGCAACGCAAATATCGCAGGATCGACTGTTGAGGAGCTGGACCTTTTCGGCATATCGGCAAATGCCAGCGTTGTTTCAAAGGCGTATGATTTTTACACCGATTACCCTTTCAGCTCGGCTGAGATCAAAATAAACGTTGACAGCACAAGGCTTTCAAAAAGCGGTTACTCCCTTAAAGACCTGACGGTGCTTAAATTTGACGCAAGCACGCTGGAATACACCACCGTGGAGTCAAAGACCGACAGCTCAGGCAAAAGCGTCAGCGCTGAGATAACCGAGTCAGGCACATATGTGGTGGGCGCAGAAAAAACGGTCAACGACCCTGCAACCACAAGAGTTGCCTTCCTTATCGACAACTCGGGCTCGATGTACCCCAAGGAGCTTTGCCCCACATCTTCCGAGAACGATGTGGATTTCAAGAGGATAGACTTCACCCAGTCGCTTATCGACAGGTTCGACCTTAACTATCAGATAGGCATAAGCAAGTTCACCGCCACCTATACCGAGATGGTAAGCTTTACCGACGACAGGGCAGAGCTTAAAAAGGCGCTCAGATCCATCAAAGAGGGGGACGAGTTCTTTAACGGCACCCATAATCAGGAGGCGCTGAGAAAGTGTATCGAGTCCTTCAATAACGAGAGCAGCGGCAAATACCGCAACATAATAGTCATGCTGTCAGACGGCGAGTCTGACGAGGAGGATCCCGAGAGCATTGAGGAGCTGGCAGAGCTGGCTGGGGACAAGTCTGTAATAGTTCTCACCGTCGGTCTCGGCAGAGATATCGACCGTAACTGGCTGCAGAACATCGCCTACCAGACAGGGGGCAAATACTATTCAGCATCTGACGCCAACGCCCTTGAAGATGTTTACAAGCAGATAGTTACCACGCTTAACTACGATATAGTCACCTATAACGACTCCAACGATGAGGTATCGGGCTATTCGCTGTATAACACAGGTTTTGAGCCTTCAAGAAACGGCTTTGCCTTCAAGAATTTCAGGACCACCACCACCGCCAGCGTTGACTTCGGCATGGCAGTTCTGGCAAGAGACTGGTATCTGGGCAGTGTTCAGATGAAGCTGGGGGATATCGAGCCTGCTGATGACTCCACCCAGAAGGTGAGCGCCAAGGGCTATGACCTGACAGACACCGACGCAGGCAAGGCGTATGAGGACAGGCAGCCCCTCAACAGCATAAGCACCACCCTTTTCACCCACAAATACACCAAGGTGCAGGATTACCTTGATTTTACCTCATCGGGCAACAACCTGAGGATAAAGAAGGACTATAAATACGACGCCGAGAACAAGGGCTGGGCTGTGGATAAGACCAAGATAGACGCAGGCAACCTGAGCTGGCATTATGTTGAGCTTTTAGACCTGGACATCGCCAACGGACTTGAAAAGATAGCCAAGGGCTACGGCGACAGCGACGCACAGCTGGCAGCGGCGCTCTACAGGCTCAACGTCCTGCAGTGGGACGATAAGGAGTACGAATACAGCCTCACCAAAGGCGACGAGGGCTTTAAGGAGCTGGAAAGACAGCTGAGCCTGGGCA
Source organism: uncultured Ruminococcus sp. (assembly GCA_937894495.1). GTDB lineage: Bacteria > Bacillota > Clostridia > Oscillospirales > Ruminococcaceae > Hominimerdicola. Next base: position 5,768 of record CALCRR010000150.1, read on the forward strand.
TACCTGTAGTGACCACCATCGACGACACCCACACGGTGAACACCATTGCCCTGATAAGAGACTCCTCATGCCACAGAAAATACATTCTCAGGGTATATGACAACAACTACCCGGGCAAGGTAAAGGAGCTTTATCTGGAGAAAAAGCCTGTTGCCGACCTGACTGTCACAAACGGCACAGCAACGTTCAACTCCCAGACCTTCACCTATGTTGCCACCTATGAGGGCAAGCAGGTGGGCATAGCCTTCAGCGATGTGGGCGAGCACTGACGGCAGGCGAGCTGAGTAAAACATATACAAATATAAAAAAGCCGAGAGCGGACTGTGACCGCTTTCGGCTTTTACAGTTTATCCTTTCAGCTGTTCAAAGCAGCTGTCCATCATCTTCATGACCGAGACTGTGCTGCTGTGGGGCACAAGCCGGCTCTGGGTCAGCCCCCTTTCAAGGCAGCTGTGCACCTCTCTTATCTCGTATTCGTAGCCGTTTATCTCGTTGGGGATATTGCAGCGCTCAACCTCGGTGCCGTTTTTGTCATACAGCGTGACCTCACAGCTGCAGAAGAACCAGTCGCCGAAAAGTATAAAGCCATTATCGCCCGATACCAGCGCATTGTTGCGGCAGGGCTGCTCAAACCCCGAATTTACGCAGGCGCAGGCATGGTCGTATTTAAGCATTATGCTGTTGCTCATGTCGATACCACGGCTGAAATGTCCGCAGCAGATGATCTCCTCAGGCTCGCCCCCCAGAAAATCAGCCGCAAGGGTAAGGGGGTAAACCGCCAGGTCAAGCATAGCTCCGCCGCCGCACTGTGGGGCAAAAAGCCTGTCGTGGGGGTCGTAGGGCACAAGGTTGCAAAAATCCGCCTTGACGTACTCCACCTTGCCTATCCTGCCGCTTTTCGCCCATTCAAGGGCTTTAAGGTAGGCAGGGCGGCACTTCATCCACATGGCTTCCATAAAAAAAAGCCCCTTTTTATCTGCCAGAGCCAGCATTTTTTCAAGCTCGGCGCTGTTCATGGCGGCTGATTTTTCGCAGAGCACGTTCCTGCCGCTGTTTAGGCAGAGCATGGCGTCCTCGAAGGGGGCGCTCATGGGGGTGGCTATGTATACCACGTCAATATCCCCATCGGCTGCCAGATCGGCATAGCTGCCGTAAGCCTTTTCAAAGCCAAATTCCTTAGCAAAGCTCTCAGCCTTATCAATACTTCTCGAAGCCACGGCGCAGAGCTCGGCGTCATCGCAGCCTTTGAGAGCCTCGGCAAAGGTGCGGGCTATCCTGCCCGTACCTAAAATTCCCCATTTGCAGGTTTTCATAGCGTTCCTCCTCAAATTATGAACTCACAGGCATTTTACTGCTTATCAAAATAAGCCTTGCCCCGATCGGGCAGAAAATATGTCCTGATATAGCCGTCGGTGGAGACCACCACGAACTCGTTGGTGGCTTCGATGTAGTAAACATCATCGCCGTCCTCGGCTTCGGTCTTGTGCAGGGCTTCGCTGCTGTTCACCACCGCAGCTGCGGCAGCCTCATACTCCTTGGCTGAGCTAAAGCCCATTTCAACGCCGTGCTTGTTGTAGTGCTCCTCCAGCAGCTTATCACTGCGAAAGCTGAGGGTCTGAGCTGTCTCAGCGGTGCTTACTGCCGACTTTTCAGTGGTCTCCCCCACTACCGAGGTCTCAGGCTTTGAGCTGCTTTCATCATCTGCAAGCTCGCCGCCGCCCCCGAAAAGTGCTGACAAGCCCACAACAGCAATGGCTATCAGCCCGATAACTATCGCCGCAGGCAGGGGCAGCTCAACCCTTTTGCCCGAAATATTCAGTGTGACCTTTTTCATAGCCGTCCTCCCGTAAGCGGTGTGTTTACAAGATATGCCGCCGTGACGCACACCGCAAATGCCGTCACCGCCAGCCCGATGATGATCCTCAGTCTGTGGTATTTTTTCTCACGGTCAGCCACCCTGAAGCTTTTAAGATCATCTCCTATCAGCAGCTGCCGTTCATCGCCCACCTTAAACTCCATATCGGGAGTACCCACCGTATCTTTGAGCCTTACACGCTCGCCGCCGTAAGTCAGCTCATAAGTGGGTATATACACATCAGTCCAGTGCCCGTTGACCTTATCTCTGGCTTTTTCAAGCTCAGCCACCACCGCCGTGACCCTTTCAAAGCGGCTGAGCCTGTATTTTTTGAACCACCAGGACCCCACGCACAGCCCAACGCCGCCCAGCGCCATGAGCCAGAATACCCCCAGAGGTATAAGCCTGTCGACAAGCGCCTTTGTATCATCGTCTGCGAACCTGAAAACCAGCCCCAGCGCCCCCAGGGTGAGCCCCACAGCCATTACTCCGACCCCTAAAAAGGGCGGCTGGCTCTCGCTGACCATTATTATCAGCGCTATCACCCCTATGACCAGAAAGAACTGCCCCATCAGCATGAGCATAACATCATAGCTGCCCGACCTGCCTGCCCCGGCGATAAAGACTATCGACCCAACGAGCCACACAAACACCAGCAGGCTGATGACCAGCGAAATAATACTTTTAGCGTTTTTACCCAAGGCAACTCACCTCACAATACTGTTTTAAATCAGTATAGCACAAAAATATAAAAAAGTAAAGTTTAATGTCCTCAAAACACAAAAAAGCGGTACAGCCTGAGCCATACCGCTTTAAATTCATATTAAAGATAGTTTATCAACTATTGTTGATTACTTTCTCTTCTTGGATACTACTACCAGACCAACTGCCAGTGCGCCAAGAGCTGTCATAGCTGTAGCTGCGCCTGTGTTGGGGTTAGCTGTAGTTGTTGTAGCAGCCTTGTCGTCAGACTTAGCGGAATCCTTGTTATCGTCATCCTTCTTGTCCTCGTCCTTGGTTGTTGTCTTGTCGTCAGTTGTATCCTTCTTGCCTGTATCCTGAGCAGGTGTAGTTGTCTTAGTCTCAGCAGGTGTAGTTGTCTTTGTCTCAGCAGTCTTCTCATCTGCAGGCTTTGCAGGTGTAGGATCTTCTGTAGGATCCTCGGTAGGATCTTCTGTAGGATCCTCAGTAGGATCTGTGGGATCCTCAGTAGGATCTTCAGCAACATCGTCAACAACGATAGTGCCGGCTGTTACTGTGTAAGCATCCTGATCAACGCTAACTACATCGTCGCCCTCCCAGTAGTTGAAAGCAACTTCCTTGTCGGTGTTTACGTTGATGTCATATGTGGTCTCGCCCTTAACTGCATCAGCAGGGATCTTAACTGTCAGTGTAGCAACTGTGTACTCACCGTCAGCAGCCTTACCTGTGCCGTTTGTGCCGTCCATTACCATGAAGAAGAAAGGTGTCTCAGCATCAGTGTCCCAAGCTTCCTGGTCCCAACCGAGCTCTGTGAAAGCGCTGGGTGTTGTAACGATAGCACCGTCAACGATCTCCTGCTTGTCAGCCTTGTTGAACTCAACGCCAACTACCTCAAGATCCTCAGGGATATCAAGATACAGCTCTACTGCGCCGACTGCATCAGATGCGCTGTAAACAACGTCGATCTTAGCCTCTGTGCCGGGCTCAAATGTAGCCTGCTGGGGAACGAACTTCAGTTCAACTGAAGGTGCAGCTGCGAATACTGAAGGTACTGCTGCTGCCATAAGAGCTGTGGATGTGATCAGTGCCAATAACTTCTTGTTCATAATTAATTCCTCCCAAAATTAATTTTTTAAAATTTGCTTTTTTAGCTTTTTTATTATCACACACTTCTCGGCAGAGCCTTGAAATGCGGATCAAACTAAACTTACATCGGCAATTATCATTATAATACATATATGCATGATATTGTTTAACTTTTTGTGAACTATTTGTTAACTTTTAAATATTCTGCGAATATGTATCTCTGATACGCCGCTTGTCATTAATATCGGGGGCAGACCCCTCATTCACGTCGGGGCTCGACCCCTTTCCTGAATTGTACACATTATATCACAAAACTATCACATTGTCAATACTAAAAATGCTATAATTATTTACCATTTTATTTGACTATTTTGTTCAAAGAATATACAAACAGGTTTAATTTTGTCATATAGTTTCTTATTTAGTGAAAACATACATTCGCTTTGCGGACAAATTTTTCTTGCTTCCGCAGATCAGCGTCTTGCCTTTTTTCTCGCCAGCTTGTTGGCATACATACTGTTGTCCGAGTGCTTTATCATCTCGTCCAGCTCAAAGTCCTCGGTCAAAGGCTGAGAATAGCAGCCTATGCTGGCTTCCACATTATAAGGCTTGCCCGACTCATTATTATAGCTGTCAAGATAGCCGTTGAAGCTCAGGCAGTATTTTTCAAAATAGTCCTCGGCGGTGTCCTTGGGGATAACGCAGGCGACTGTGAACTCGTCTCCGCCGAAGCGTGCGCAGATCTCACCGTGTACCGCCCCTGCCATCAGAGCTCTGCCGACGGCGGTGATGGCGTTGTCCCCCTCGATATGACCGTAGGTATCATTTATGGTCTTCAGCCCGTCCAGGTCGGCGGATATAAAGAACACCACTGCGTCCTTATCCGCATTTTCAAGCACCTGCTTGCTGAACTGCCTGTAAAAGCCCCTTCTGTTCAGCAGCCCCGTCAGGTAGTCGTGAACATACAGCCTTTCCAGCTCGTCGTTGACCTTCACCAGCTTTTCATTTATGGCTTTTATCCTCAGCTGGCTGTGATATATACCCAGTGAGGAGTCTATGGTTATCATAAAGGTGTGCAGCTTCTCATACTCGTCCACCTCGATAGCAGGCTGAAAAACGCAGTAGCCCAGGGGCAGGTCGAGAAAATGTATGGCGCTGAGCACAATGGGGTCTTCCCTCTTCATATACCTTTCAAAGCAGGGTGCCAGCTTTTGCGCAGGTATGGTGCAGGGCTCCTCATGCTCCCAGAAGTAATTGTGATACAGCACGTTCATCGTGTCGCTGAAGGGCTTGCCGTCGGGGAGCTTCTCATAATCCTGCTCGCCGCTGAAGCTCTCGCTGTTCACCGCAAAGGTCATTGAGTGGAACAAAAACCATTCGTCCAATATCCCCCTCAGCTGGTCGAGTCCCGACATATTCGAGATCGCCGTCTGTATGCCGCACATCATCTCCTGCCTTTTTGCAGAAAGCGCCATGCGCACGTTCAGGCTCTTGACAGTCTCGTTCACGTTATCCACCTGCAGCGGCTGGCAGCCGCAGGACTGTGAGCGGATTATCTCAAACTCCACCTTTTCCTCTTTCGAGTATTCCCTGCCTGCCAGCAGGTCCTCCAGGTTTTCCATTATCAGCCTGCCCATTCTGCCGTAATCCTGCCGGCAGGTGGTTAGCTTTGGTATGTGGTAATCAGCCTCTCTTATGCCGTCAAAGCCTGTAACTATGCAGTCCCGGGGGAGCTTAAGCCCCAGCCTCTGCTGCAAAAAGTTGCTGGTGGTGATAGCCATTGTGTCGTTGGCGCAGACTATGGCGTCGGGCACCTCCCTGCGCTCCTCCAAAAACCACCTTTTCAGGGTATTCTCCGTAGGCTCCTCCCAGAAATCGCCGTAGCCCACCAGCTCGTCACTGAACTGAATACCGTGGCTCTCAACAGCCGTCCTGAAAGCCTCCACACGCTCCTCAGAAAAGCGGTTGCCCTTGACGCCTGCCATCATAAACACGCTCTTAGCTCCGTGCTCCTCAATAACATGGCCTGTCAGCCTTTCAAATGAGTCGGAATATGTAAAGGCATAGTTTATGCAGCCCTCCATATACTTATCTACAGAGAACACAGGCAGCTGCGCCTTACGGCAGCGCTCGACTATATTCTCCATCAGCTTTTCATCATATATAAAATAAGGCAGAATGACCATAGCCGTCAGCTGATCGTAGGGGATAAGGTCAAACACCGCCTTTTCTCCCATATCATTCACATTATCGGGCACAAACAGGTCACTGCAGGAGTTAAAGATCAGCAGCCTGTAGCCATGCTCAACAGCGCAGGCATTCAGCGCCTTTATAAAATTGAACCTGTCCTCATGCTGTATGGTAGACAGACAAACGCCTATCAGCTTATATTCTTTCGGCATACCGATCTCACCGTCCTTTCCGTAAATATCATCTATTTATTATAGCACATTATTTCCCGCTTGTAAAGTGCCGTCAGTGAAAAAACACGGAAATAAATTTGTAAAACTGATTTTTCTGCAATTGCATTTTCCATCAGGTCGTTACCGTCAGGGAACATATAAAATAAAAAGCGGTCGTTTGTCAAACGACAAATAACCGCCTCCTGCGTTATTCACCGATGATCGGCTGCCTAAAACAATACCGCACAAGTTAAGTGCGGTACAGCGTTACATTAATAATATAGATATATATCAGTCGGCAGTTTCAAGACCCTCTGCTTTGAATGCCTGCCTGAGGTCGTTTATAAGGTCGTTCTTATCCTCGATACCTATAGCCACCCTGTAGAAGCCGCCGTGGAACTCTTCGGGGTAGAGATACATTCTCTCGTCGTCCTCACCCAGAAAAACTATAAGGCTGCCCGTGTTGCCCAGCGACACCGCCGAGGCGAATATTTTAAGATGTGTAACAACTCTGTTGAACAGATCATGCCCGCCTTTGAGACCAAAGGAAAGCACACCGCCGAAGCCGTGCTTCATCTGCTTTTTAGCCAGCTCATGTCCCTTGAAGCTTTCAAGTCCCGGGTATGCCACAAAGCTTACGCAGGGCTGTTTCTCCAGCCACTGTGCCACTGCCAGGGCGTTATCGTTATGCACCTGCATTCTCAGGGGGAAGGTCGCCGCGCCTCTCTGTATCAGCCATGCGTTGAAGGGGCTGATAACTCCGCCGATGTTCACCTGTGCCTGATAGCGCACAGCCTCGCAGGTCTCACGGTCGGCGATTATCGCACCGCCCATAGAGTCGCCGTGACCGTTAATATACTTTGTAAGGCTCTCCACCACAAAATCAACGCCGTATTCCAGCGGTCTTGTGTTGTAGGGAGATGAAAATGTATTATCCACCGACACCCATATGCCCTTTTCGTGGGCAAGCTCAACTATCGCCTCGATATCGCATATGCAGAGGGTGGGGTTGCCGGGGGTCTCAAAATGTATCAGCTTTGTATTGGGCTTTATTGCTGCCTTTATCTTCTCAACATCGGTGCAGTCAACTTTTGATGTCTCAATACCCCACTTTTCGCCCCACAGCTCGTTGAATATCCTGTAGGTGGCGATATATGTCACAGTTGAGAAAATAACATGGTCGCCCTTTTTGAGCTTTGTGAAGAAAAGCGCACTCAGCGCAGCAACGCCGCTTGCCAGGCAAACGCAGTCCTCGCCGCCGTGGAGGTCAGCCACCTTTCTCTCCAGCATACCCTGGTTGACGCCGCCGTTTCTGGTGTAGATATTAGCCTCGGAAGCCGACCAGTTCATGGTAGAGGGGTCATAGGGCAGCAAAAAGCTGTTTGCCATGTATATCGAGGGCTCTATAGCGCCGCTGGCAGGGTCATGCTCACTGCCCACATGGATAGCTCTGGTGGTAAAGCTGCAGCCCTCAAAACCGTTTTTCTTTTCCTCACTCATTTTACTCTTCCTTTCACACATGATAGAAACTATTTGTCATTATATCACATTTCGCCCTGCATTTTGTGAACGTGAGATGAATTTTTTGTTATAGCCGATATAAAAGCCCGAGGAAAATGCATTCCCCGGGCTTTAAGGCAACACCGTACAACCATTGTACGTCAGATGCGCAGTCAGATTTTTTGTCAGAATGCATAAAGTTGACGCAGGCTTGCTGGCGCAAGTCAAGGAAACTTTGTGTATTATGACGGAAAATATGCAAGCAGATGGCGTGCAAAGGCGTTAGCCGGTGGTTGTGCGGTGTTGCCTTAAGGTCATTCTATAGCTGTTTTATTCTTAGCCGCATTGATAAGCAACATAGCGTCTTTGGAGTCCAGCCTGCCGTCGGCATTAACATCGGCGGCGGTGAACTCGGCATTTCTGGGCTTAATGCTCTTTTTCGCAAATGATACCGCTTTCAAAGCGTCCTTGGTATCTATTATATCATCGAATGTGATATCGCCCTTTGAAGCAAGTGCAGGGTCGATATTTACCAGATAATAGTTTATACCGTTAGCGACCGCATATTCCTCGGCAGCGCTGCCGCTCTTGCAATACAGGATAAAATCCTCTATCACGCCCTTATTTGTCATTCCGAATGCATGGTCGCCTATCTCTTCCACCGTTTCTGGCACATACAGCTCCTTCAGATCGGTGCAAAGGTCCAGCTGACGTTCAACCAGCCGCTTCACGCTGCTGCCTATCCTCAGTTCCTTGAGGTGCTCCTGCATAAACAGCATTTCGAGAGGTATCGTTTCAATGCCGTCACCAATATCTATTTTATCAAAAAAACCTCCGTAAAGTAGCCAGCTCGCCTTTTTGATAGTGCTCGGCAGGGTCAGGCTGTTTGCATGAAATACATCTGCAAAAACAGAGTATTCGGGATAAAAATCGTCCTGCCCGTTTATCTCGTATATGCCCAGCTCAGTTACCGTTTTTCCGTCGATCTCTTCGGGTACTACGATATCATCGTCATTTCCGATATACAAATTCAGCGTTACAGTATCATCATCGTTTACCGTATACAGATATTCGCCGTTTGAAAGATATCTGCCGTCATCAAATCTGCTTTTGCTTCCGTTATCACCTGTGCTGTCTGCACAGACAGGCAATGCAAGGCTTAACGCCATTATCAGGCTCAGCACAGAGGATATCATTCTTTTGTTTGTCATAATTATCAACTCCATTTAACTGTTCTTTGTCCATTGCGGATACATATAAACTATATCATTCGGAATAGGTGATGTTCTTGCTAAGGGTGCTTCGTCACGGTATATATGCAATGGATAGTTAT
>CALCRR010000151.1 GCA_937894495.1 uncultured Ruminococcus sp.
CTGCCTTCTTAGCTGCTGCTTCCTCGGCTGCTGCCAGAGCTGCTTCATCGTCTGCCAGCTTGTTAACGTTTGCCTTGGTCACATAAGCCTTCTGGTCGTCTGTGAGCTGATCGTATGCTGCTCTTGCTGCCTCGATAGCGTCCTTATCGGTGGTAGCTACGTCCTCGGGTGCAGGCAGTGCATTTATCTGCTCGTTTACGGGAGCTGCGGCTGCTTCGTCAGCTGCTCTCTTCTCGGCTGCTGCAAGTGCTGCCTCGTCAGATGAAAGCTTCTTCAAAGCATCAGCGCTTACCAGTGCCTTCTGGTCGTCTGTCAGAGCCTTGTATGCCAGACGGGCATCTGTGATAGCGTCCTTATCAGCTGTTGTTACCTTTGCAGGCTCGGTCAGTGCGTTGATCTTGTCCTCAACTTCCTTAGCTGCTGCTTCATCAGCTGCCTGCTTCTCGGCTGCTGCAAGGGCTGTCTCGTCATCTGCCAGCTTCTTAGCTGCTTCATCGCTCACCAGAGCCTTCTGGTCGTCTGTGAGATCGTCATAAGCTGCTCTTGCTGCTTCGATAGCTTCCTTATCGGTGGTAGCTACGTCCTCGGGTGCAGGCAGAGCGTTGATCTGGTCCTCGACTGCCTTAGCTGCTGCTTCGTCAGCTGCCTGCTTCTCGGCTGCTGCAAGGGCTGCCTCGTCGTCTGCCAGCTTCTGGAGTGCTTCATCGCTGATATTTTCCTTCTCGTTATCGGTCAGTGCCTCATATGCTGCACGTGCAAGCTCGATATCGTCCTTATCCTCGGTAGTTACGTCCTCGGGTGCAGGCAGAGCGTTGATAAGCTCTTCTACATTATCGGGCATACTCTTAACTACCAGTGTACCCTTTGCGGTAGCTGTGCCGTCGGATACTTCAAGTATGAACTCACCTGTCTTGGTGATCTCATCTGCGTTGAGGATAGAGCACTTGTCGGTGATATCATCGCCGTTCTCGTCATAAGCTGTGTAGTATTCGTTGGGGTCGATAGACTCGCCTTCCTTGAGGTAAGCTGTCTTGGTCTCGACTCTTGCGATCTTAACTGCTTCAAGCTCAAGCACCTTGGTGAAATCAAAGGTGTAATCATCGCCCAGAGCTTCTGCTACTGCTGCAAGATCATTCTTAGTGATCTCGTCGCCGTCCTTCTTGCCAGCCTTGATGGTCACAGTGCCCTCGCTGCTGATAGTCTCGGCGTCTGCTTCAATTATGCCCTCAACGGTATAGCCTACCTCTGTATCGTGGTAGCCTGTCTTGGTGGGCAGCTGCTCCTCGTTAAGTGTTACAGTTACGTCCTTGGGGCTGATGGTGAACTCAGCTGAATAAGCTGTAGCCTCTTTATAGCCGTAGGCTGTTGCTGTTACCTTAGCCTTGTATGTGCCTGCGTGGGTGGGTGCTTCCTCGGTGTAGTTCTCAGGGTCGGTGACGTCTGCGTACTCTATCTTGATCTGAGCTTCAACGTCTGCGTTGACCTGGTTTACAACTGCTACTTCGGGAGCTGTAACAGCTTCGCCGTCATAGGTCTTGTCGGCAGGGCCGTATACGTATGGTGTGAGAGTACCGTTCTCGATCTCCCATGTGAGCTTGACGCCGCCCTCGGCTGTATTGAAGTTGCCTGTGGTCTTGTCGTCAGTCTTGATGGTCAGGTTCTTTACGCCCACCTTTTCATCGTATCTTACGCCCTCATAGTAAGCGTCCTTATCGGTGTGGTCTGCTGATGTGCCGAGAACGAGCTCGTAGTCATCATCAACAAACTTCTCATCATCATCGTCATATACCTTGTAGGGTACCTTTGCGGTGACGTCGGGTCTCTTAGTCTCGCTGTCGTAGAAATACTTCTCGGCATCGACAGTGATGTTATCCTCGGTGAGGGTGTAGGGCAGAACTGTTACTACAGGCTTCTGTGCCTCTGCCTGCTCGGGCTCGCTATCGGGGTCACCGCTCTCTGCCTGCTCGTCATCGGTGAGGACCAGCAGATAGTTGTTCTTGCCGTCGTTATACTGGGTGAACAGGTCGCCGGGGATTATATCGTAGTCGCCTGCATCGTTCTTGCTTGCGTCCTCAAAGTCATAATCCTTTACGGTGAAGATATCGCCGAAGTCATACTCGCCTTCCTCGGGCATATCCTTTTCAACAACGCCCTCACGGGTGTATTCGATATCAGCTTCTGCGATGATATCGCCCCATGTGATAGTAAAGTCTTCCTTATCGGTGAGGTTTGTGGGTGTTACCACTACCTTCTTCTTAGCTATCTCAGCGTCAACTGTCAGCACCTTATCCTCATAGTTATCTGAGGTTATGGTTATCTTAGCCTTCTGTGCGCCTGCGCTGGTAATATCGTAGCTGATAGTCTCCTTGGCATTTGCAAGAGCAGCTGCGTATTTTTCCTCGCTGAATACAGTAACTACAGCGTTCTTGGTTTCCTTATCGAACATTACAGCGCCAAAGGCATCGTCATAACTCTCACTGTAACTTACGAAGGCTACTTTTTGATCATCTTTATACAGATAGATGTAATCGTCATCTACTACGATCTTATCTGCTTCATAACCCTCGTCGAAAACACGATCGCCGTCACTGTCACTATATCCTCTACGATATGTGTAGCCCTCAGGCAGTGTGTAGGTCTTACCATCTACAAGCTCAAAGGTCTTGAGGTTGTCGTCCTCAGTATAGGCTGTGCCTTCAAGAGCACCGCCCTGAGCGCCTATCACATCATCATCGGCAGGCTCGATAGTTACCTTAGCTCCCTCAGAGTTGAGTATATCATCAACATCTGTGAAGTTAAAGTCGGTATCGTCAAGCTTTTCAGCGTCGTATATGATATCGTCCTTAGCCTTGATATCAACTGTGTTGGCAGCCTTCTTTATCTTCCAGTTAACTGTCAGCTCGTCTGTATAGTTAGCGTCGTCGCCCTCAGCTGCGGTGAGCTTATAGCTGTAATCGCCAGCCTTTATCCGGGGCTCAACAGCGTCTGAATACTCGTCCTCGGTAAGAGTTGTAACTGTGCCGAATACGTTGTTTCTTATCTGTATCTCAGGCTGCTGCTCCTCACCGTTATAGGTGAAGGTATCCTCGGGTACAGTAACTGCGCCGTCAACAACGTCAAGCTTTATCTCGTCGTCCTCTGTTACCAGGTAAACCTCGCACTCAGCCAGGGGTCTTGCCTTGTACTCAACCTCCTTGGTGATATAGCAGGGAACGATATTGCCGCCCTCCATAGTAATATCAACATTGGCGGTAACAAGATACTTGCCGTAGCCGCTGAAGCCGGGCTGTGTAACGTTGGTCGCGGTGTTTTTAAGGCTTATATCCTTAGGCTCTACCTTCAGTATGCCCTTGGGGAGAGTTGCAGGGACAGCAACATCATCAACTGTGGGAACATCGCCGTAATAGTAAACATCATCGGTCTTTAACTGTGCCACGGTGGCGGTGTACTTCTCAGTCTCGCCTGTGCAGTCGGTAAAGAGCTTGTCGGTATCATCGCCCTGACCCTGGTAGGGTGTGCCGTAGGTGTGCTCGTGGCGGAATGTTACTGCCTCTTCCTCTGCAACAGCATCGGGGTCAGTGAAGGTAACGGTGTACATATACTTATAGTTTGCATCGTTATATGTATATCCGCCGTTTCTGGTGGTCTGTACTACCTCAGCATACTGGTCGTCAGTCTCCAGCTCTTTATTTGAGTAGATAACTAAAGTCTCATAGGGGTCAGCTGCTGTAACGCCGTCCTCAACTGCATAGTCTGTGCCGGCTGTCAGGTCCTCAAACGCCAGGTCAACTGTTTTAACAGATACTGTAACGGTATCATTGTTGGGGAATGTATCTATTGCGTCGTTAGCAATTTTGATACTGTACATAAACTTGTAGGTATTACCATTTCCAATGTCGATATTTCCCGCGTCCCTATAATCCGCTTCAATGTAGTCCTTATCAAAGTCAAGCACCTTATTGGAAGCAATATAGGCTAACTGACTCTGTGTGAATGAAGATGTATCGCCCAGCAGCACATAATCATCTGCTTTAAGGCTGCTGTCAAATGCCACCTTGAAGGTTTTCTCTGCTATAGTAACATTAACGCTGTTGGGCGCTGTTTCCGAACCGTTTGCCTTGTATTCATCGTTTGCTTCGCTGTACCACTGCACGGTGTAATCGCCTGCTGCTGTGGCTGTGGGTATGCTGTCGCTCCACTCGGTATCGGTGCTGAGCTTATAGTGTATAGCACCGCCTGCGCCTGTGGTGGTAACAAGCTCCCGGTCCTCGGCATTGTATACCAGACCTGTCTTTGCAGCTACCTGATATGTGGTGTTTTTCTTTGCGATAGTTACATTAACGCTGTTGGGCGCTTCTGCGGTGCCGCTTGCCTTGTATTCATCGTTTGCCTCGCTGTACCACTGCACGGTGTAGTTGCCTGCTGCTGTGGCTGTGGGTATGCTGTCGCTCCACTCGGTATCGGTGCTGAGC
>CALCRR010000152.1 GCA_937894495.1 uncultured Ruminococcus sp.
TTGTTAATCTTGCGATCTGTTTTTGGAGCTTTTGGGGTTAAGTGATTGACAGTGTAATATTTTAACTCCGACTAAAATAATGACAGATGTGGAAAAAGCCGTAATAAGCAGTGATATCATAGTCGTGCTAAAAACCAATGGTGATGTTATCTCATGGGGACGAGCCGGCTTCATAGGAGATGGCAGTACAGAAGACAATTTTACACCGACTACCATAGCATCCAATGCCAGAGATATTGAGGCAGGGCAAAAGACTTGTGCCTATATTTCAAATGATGATGAATTGTATTTATGGGGTTCAAATACAGAGAATATGATAGGTGACGGAAGCGACGAAGGTGTCCTATATCCTAAGGAAATAATGGAAAACGTGAAATCAGTCAGCATGGGAAGCGTAATTACACTATGTTCTACCAACGATGGAAAATACTATGGCTGGGGTTGGGCAATGGCTTCGCAATTAGGCGAAAGCAACAGAGGAGCAGTAAAAGAACCGCTCGAATTAGAGATTTCCAATATGATAAGCTGACATAAAAGTAGTGCCTTATTTCGGTTAGGCCGTTATAAGGTACTTCTTTTCTGATATTGTAGAAAATGGTGACTATATGAGCAATAGAATTAAGATAGCTATAGGTTCAGTATTATTGGCTGCAATTGCTGCATTTATAGTATTCGCAGCGGCAAATTCAAAAGAAAAAAATGAAATAGGCGAGATAAACTATGAACCTACCTCTGAAGATCATATTGCGGTATCGGAAGACGGTATAACTATGTATGCTGATAATGAGTTGTTGGTAGTGGCTGATAAGGACGTATCGAAAAAGAAGATCGAAAAGCTGGCAAAGAAATACGATGCCGAGATAGTGGGCTGCATTGAGCAGACAGGGGATTATCAGTGGAAATTTAAAAATGCAAAAACCGAAAAGGCGCTTGAGACTATTATTGAAACAATATCTTCCGAAAAAACGATCGTCAGCAGCTCGTTCAACTATATTGGAGAATTTGTCGAAGCAGATGTTCAGGAACAGAAAGTCGGCGAAAAATGGGCGATATCAAAAAATAACATAAAGTGGGGCGTCGAAAAAACAGACACCGAGCTTGCATGGGAACTCATGAATAACATAAAAAAAGAGATCGCTCCAGTAAATGTCGGATTGATCGACGTTGGTTTTGACGAAGCGCACGAGGACCTGTCTTTTGCCGAAAACGGCGTGTTTTACAATAATGAAAATCAAAATGGCTTAACGAAGGAAGACGCAGATAAAATATCTCGAGATCATGGAACACATGTAGCAGGTATAATGGCTGCAAACGGTACTAACGATAAAGGGATTTGTGGTGTGTATCCATATTCTTCAAAGAAGCTTTATGCTGTAGCCTTAGATAAAAAATACGACGAAAACAGTAACTACCATTCGTCGATAATGTTTCAGAAGATAGCTTTTTCCGAGCTTATCCTCAGAAATGTAAGGGTTATAAATGAATCGCTAGGGTTTAATTTTTATGAAGATCCAAAATATAAAAACGAGAATTCCATTGATTATAACGAGGTGAAGGAATACTTTGAGAAAACAGATTTTTCCGGCTACGAAAAAGAAGCTGCGGTTCTGGGAGATTTTCTTGACAGGTTGATCAAAGAAGGATATGACTTTGTAATAGTAAGCGCGGCAGGTAATGATTCTGATGACGATGTCGGGCATTTTGAAAGCAAGTATTCATCGTGGGTGAATATGATAGAAAAAGACGATTATCCTGATGTATATAATAGAATAATTGTTGTAGGAAATGTGAATAAATTCGATCATATTGCCTCATCCTCCAATGCAGGAGAAAGAGTTGATATTTTTGCACCCGGTGAAAATATATATTCTACGCTACCGGGAAATAGTTATGGAAAGAAGTCAGGTACTTCAATGGCAGCGCCTCATGTTGCCGGAATCTGCGCTGATATGTGGAGCATATGCAGTACTATGAATGGAAATGAAATCAAAGACGAGCTTATCAACTCCTACGATCCGGATGTTGTTGTATATACCTCCGACAGCGGAAATAAAAAATATCTTGTTAATGCCGCGATCGCTGTTCTGGCAGCAAAAGCTAGGTCTACCGATGTGGCTCCTGAAAACGAGGATATGGGTATGGTATTAGGCTTCGTAAAAACAATAAATCAAAACGGAGTACAAAGCAAAACCAGTGAAGCTATCGTCAAAGCGTATAAGGACGACGGCTCTGCCGAGGTGGTAAAGGAGACCAGATCTGATATTAACAGTCATTTTGAAATCGTTCTTCCCGAGGGAAACTATATTGTATCAGCAGAGTTTAACGGGATAAAAAGCGAGGAAGATCATGTTATTGTCAAATCGAATCAGGTAGCTTACATTAAACCGCTGGAATTATATGTTGATGACGAAAACGGAAACACATCAAGCGATCAGGCAGATAATAATGAAGATGATACAACAAACGCCCCTGAGTCTTCCGATGACAGTTCCATCAAAAGCAAAAAAATAGTAGATGTGAGCATAGGTGCAAAACACACACTGGCTCTGACAGAAGGTGGCGAGGTCTACGCATGGGGCGACAATGAGGAAGGCCAGCTTGGCGTTGATAATGATTTTACGCTTTATTCTAACGAACCTGTAAAGGTGATGGAAAATGTTAGAGATATTGAGACTTATTGGAATGGCAGCTATGCGATAACCAATAATGACGAACTATATGTCTGGGGTAACTATACTAACACATCGCCCTCTATCGATGTAATATCGAGGGTTCCGAAAAAATACCTAGACAACGTAAATTCTACAGACGGCTGGTATTTGCTTACCAACGACAGAAAGCTTTACGGTTTTTATGACGCTGAGTGTAGTTTGCCAAATCCGATATCCGAAGACGTTATATACTATTCAACAGACGAGATGCACGATTGCTACGTGACCTCAGATAATGTAATGCACACCACCGATCCGGAAGGCTGCAGAGAAGATGTTGTGGCCGGTGCAGTAGGAAATGTAGGAAATAAGTGTTATATGGCTATAGGTACAGACTCAAAGCTGCTGCTTTGGGGAGAGGATGATAAAGGCTCTATCCCATTTGGCAAGATAGACAACGCACATTCGATCTGTACAGACAACTGGAATTTTGGCTGTATCGACAATAACGGCACCGCCTATGTCTGGGGATTTGATTACGATGGGCAGCTTGGCGATGGGCTGTCAGGTGGCGGCGAGGGCGCGTATGCAAAGGGATATTACAGCGATAAGTTCGTTCTGTATAAGGATAACGTCAGAACTCTTGATGTAGGCCTTGTTACGGCAGCTGTAACAAACGATAACAAGCTTTATATGAGCGGTCATGTTTACGGAAATGACGATGTAGTTTCTGAGGTAAGAGAAATCGCTGATGATGTTTTATTATATGAAGGAAACGATAGTGTAAACTGGGGCTGGGGAGTCTTTGCTGTAATAAAAACCGACGGCAGTCTATATTTGTGGGGCAACAATGAAAACGGACAGATTGGTGATGGCACAAAAACAAGCAGTACCGAGCTTATCAGGATAAATTAGGAGGTAGAGAACGGAATGAAAATAAGTCGATTCATAGTAGCGCTTACCGCCGCACTTTTGCTAAGTTCCTGCGGTAGCACATCAGGCAAGGGAGCTAATACGGAAGACAGCGAAGCGCTTATGCAACAGGATAAAAGTTCATTTAACGGACCCTCCGGAGCTTGGGCTGGTGCCTCCAGGCAGACAGAAGAGGAGCAGAAGGAAGACGGAGGCTATGCAGCCGAGTCGATGGAAAAGCCAATATACGTTTGCCTTACGGGGGAAGGCAGGATCGCAGTTATAGATGAGAATAATGATCTGTATGTGTGGGGAGATAATACCCACGGCGTACTCGGCACCGGCGATACAAACGATGTTGAAGCACCCACAAAAATAATGGAGAACATCAAGAAAGTATGCTTTGCGCAAAATGATGATTTGGCAATACTCAGTCTAGACGGCAGTCTGTATACCTGCGGCTGGAATGAAAAAGGCTGGTTAGGCGACGGAAGCTGCGATGACAAGCATACGCCGAACAAGATATTAGATGATGTGGACGATATGATCTTTGGGCGTGCCATAACTTATTCGGGCGAGCTTTACGCTTGGGGCAATAACGCTTCGGGACAGATTGGTGACGGCACATTTGAAACACGGCTCGAGCCTGTCAAAGTTATGGAAAATGTAAAAAAGGTCAGAACCGGCGGAGGTAACGTTCTTGCTTTGACAACTGACGACTCGCTATACAGCATGGGTCAGCTGACCGAATATTATGGGGGCACATATGTAGATTCAAACATAGATCACAGAAAGCCGAGCAGGATAATGGAGGGCATTATCGATATGGACGCCGGATATGCTCATGCGGGTGCTGTTAACAAAAACGGAGAACTTTATATGTGGGGAAGCAATATGAACGGCCAGCTCACAGATAGGGTGAGAGATGAAACTCGCGAGCCTATAATGGTAATGGAAAATGTCAGAACCGTGAGATTCGACGACTCCAGATCATGGGCGATAACGAACGATAATGAACTGATGTACTGGGGCTATAACAGCGTGACCGTTGACGGCACCACTACATACAAGGACATCTATACTCCGGTCAAGCAGATGGACGGAATAGAGGATTTCATCGATTCTGATGACGTGCTTGTATTAAAATCTGTTGACGGCGATTTTTACACTACCGTCGATGTCGTTGAACAAATAGGTCTTAGCTACGACGGCAGTCCGGAAGATGAATATGTAAAAATTATTTTTTGATTTACCATTTTGAAGAATAAAAATGATCCTGTCGCATAGTTTTTGCGACAGGGTCGTTTTCAGTGCAGGGGGATAAATTGCTGAAATAGCGTTATTTGCGAGTTGTGTGAAAACGGTGGGTTGATGTGTCGAAAGCTGTGCAAACCGTAGAACGGAAGGTCGTGCTTCTCACAAAACTCACCGAGCCAGAAGTAAGATGTGCCATTCTGCATAGGCTCGCCATTCCATTTGACATACAGACGGTCTGTCTCCACCCACTTGTCACCGCATTTGAGCGCCTGCTCGTCCTGCTCTGCCTTGTACTCTTTGAGCATATCCATGATCTCCTGCGGAAATTTCAGCGTTCTCTGCGACTTGCGTGTTTTGGTGGTGTCGGTGTAAACACCTTTCTGCGCCGTGTAGTTGCTTGTGCGGCGGACGCTGATAATGTTGTTCTCGAAATCCACGTCTTTCCATTCCAGACCGAGCATTTCTCCCCGCCTGAAACCGCTGTATATCATCAGGTTGAAGAAAGTGCGGTACTTCAAGGGTTCATCGTTCAGCAGAGAAAGAAATCGCTGCACCTGTTCGGGAGTATAGATTTTCTTTTCCGTCTGCTCGTTCTTCGGGAGTGTGACCTTTGCGCAGGGATTGTCGCTGACCACGCCCATTTTCACGGCGTAGGCGAACACATCGGACACGAAGCTGAGGTTATGCCTTATCGTTTTAGGGGCGAGGGGCTTGCCTGTGCGTTCATTTGCACCGTCCTTTGAAAGCGAGTTCACAAAAGCCTGTATTTGTCTCGGAGTAATCTTGTCCATTCGGAGATGACCGATAGCGGAGTACACCCTCTTGCGGAGTTGAAGCATACGCTCATAGGTGGTATTTCTGAGGTTCGGACGTGCGTATTCTTCAAACCACTGTTCAGCGAACACTTCAAACTTGATAGCCTTGCTCTGATAACCCTTGTTGCAGGCTTCCTCGAACATGACCGCCTGTCTGTTCAGCTCTTTCTCAATCTGCTTTGCTGTCATTTTCGGCTCAGGCTTCCATGTCATGGACTGTATCACCTGTTTGCCTTTGCTGTCGTAGCCACAGCTCACCCTGATCGAGTAGCTGTCGCCACGTTTCTGTATAGTTGCCATAATATGTACCTCCTCGGTAATATCACAGCGTACCTTTTCAATACCTATTGTAGCGCAATATATCGGCGTTGTCAAGGTACGCTGTGACATTTTTTCTCTTGTTCTATCTTGTGTTATTCCAGTCCCCACGATTTTTTCTTTTTAGTGGGTCGGTATTCTATCTGTTGCGCCTGCTCTCGCTGACGCTGTTCTTTTTCTTCCTGAACCAACGCTTTCGCCTGCCTGAGAATATCGGGTGCTATCCTTTCAAGCATTGAATACACCTCACTGTATCTCCTGTTTTCGGACTTGACCGTTTTCAACTCGGAAGAAAGCCCCGAATTTTCTTTTCTGACAGCATTCAGCTTCTCACGGGCATCATCACGCTCGGCGATAAACTCATCACCACGCTTGTGCAGGCTGAAAATGGTGCGGTCTGCTTTGCGCTGCCTCTCCATAGCCGTTTTCGTAAGACTCTTCAAAGTGTCTATCCAACTGAGGATAGGATCCTTGTTCCTGAGTATTGACATACCGCTTTTCAGCAGTTTGTCGAGTTCCGAAACGGCGACAAGATATTCGTGTTCATCATCAAAGTTTTTCTCCATATCGGGAAGATAGGTCAATGCCTTATTGACCTGCTCGATCTTCTGTGACAGCTTGGTATCTGCCTTTTCGGTTTCCGCTGTCACCGAGGATAGTTTTTCCTCGCTTTCGGAAATATCTTTCTGAGTATCTGCAAGTGTGCTTTCAGCCGACCGCACTTTGTCCTCCACAGCACTCAGTTCGGACAGCTTCATATCTATCAGCTTGTCGGCAGCATCAAGTTCCTCCTGACGCTTTTTCAGCTTGAATTCTTTCAGCGGCAGACCCTCTTTTGCTTCTTCCAGCTTCACCCATTCGATACCACGTTCAAGCATAAGCCGACCGATGTGAGCCTTCTCCTGTTCGAGCCAGTCTATCGTGATCGTCCTGCCGATACCCTTGCTCTCACAGCCCTGCTGCCGCAAAGCACCTGTCAGCGAGTTGCGGACACGCAGACCGTTCTTTCTTTTCTCGTCGGTCACAGGCACGAAGTCAAGGTGCAGGTGGGGCGTGCTTTCGTCCATGTGTATCACGGCATTGAACAGTTTCAAATGGGGATTTCTCTCCTCAAATGAACGGGCGTATTCTTCCAGAACAGCAGCCGCTTCCCTGCACATTTCGGAGTCCACACCCGTATCATCACGGTTGCCGACCTGGAACAGAACTTCATAGAATTCTTTCTCCTGTCGGCTGTGACGGATATGCTCCTGATAATTTGCAATTTTCCTGTCACGCCTTGTCTGTCTTGCGTTGAATTCTTCCAGCGCTTCATCGAAAAGTTCATGGTACAATTTTTTCAATGAACGCTGACAAATTATTATGTCATCGGCGATCTTTTCTTTATCTACGTTCGCCGTGATTATCGAGCGGTTGTTGTGGTTCAGATCACCCTTACCGATACAGCCACTCAGGGTTCTTTTTACGATAATATCATCTCCTAAATTTTGATACCGCACAGCGGTAAAAGGCTATTCGCCAACTGCCGACGGAGCGGCATATATATATAGAAGCCTGCACAGCAGACAAGCGGTGCGCAGCACCGAAAAATTCGGCAGGAGCCGAATTTGCTTCTGTTACTCTTGGCAAGAGTAACGCAAAGACACTTCCGACAGCCGAGTGACCGTCTATCAGAAGTATCTATTGCGCCCTGCGGGGCTAAAACGGCTGACATAGCAGCCGAAAATGTGGGCGCATTTATTCAAAAATCCGCATTACAATTTTCATAACCGTAAGACCACATAATTCTCGGACTTTTTAGCTGTATCTTGCATTATTTCACAAATTGTGCTATAATGTTACAAAAGGAGATGATAAAATGTCAATTCCAAAATACTATGAATTCTTTTCGCCGGTTATGGAGTGTTTGAAGGACGGAAAACAACACACGTCCAAAGAAACACTTGATTACTGCGCCGATTACTATAAACTAACGCCCGACGAGCTTAATGAAAAACTTCAATCGGGTCAGACGATACTGTCTAACAGAGTTGGCTGGGCTCGGACTTATCTCTCAAAAGCCGGATTGGTAGAAAAAGAAGGCAGAGGTGTGTATATAATAACACAGGAAGGTAAAAATGCTATTAAAAATGACTGTGATAAGATCACATACGATTATCTGACAAGATACCCTTCCTTCAACGATTTTGCCAAAAGGACATTCAATAAAAAGGATAGTTCAAAAACTCAACAATCGGATATTAAGGACGAAAAAAGCCCTGCTGAAATGCTTGATTATGCGGCATCTCAATTGAATGCTGATCTTTCAGATGAACTTCTCAACGAGATAATGAAGATCTCGCCTTATGATTTTGAAAGGCTTGTTGTGAAACTTCTTATCGCAATGGGATATGGCACACTGGAAGAAAACAAAGATGCAGTTACTCCAAAGTCAGGCGATGAAGGAATTGACGGGATAGTAAGTGCTGACAAATTTGGATTTGATTCGATCTATATTCAAGCAAAACAATGGAAAAAAGATAATCTTGTAAGCAGACCTGAGATACAGAAGTTTATTGGTGCGCTCGCTACGACACAGGGGGCAACAAAAGGAATTTTTATTACAACTTCTGATTTTACAAAAGGCGCAGTTGAGATCATTTCAAAGCAAACACAGAATAAGATCGTTCTGGTTAACGGAAAACAACTTGCAAAACTCATGATAGAATATGATCTTGGTGTTTCCACCGTTGCAACTTACAAAGTCAAAAGAATCGACTCAGACTTTTTCAATGAAGATATATGAACATAGTGACTGCCCGAACTCTGCCGAAGCAGTGGTCATAGGGGCGGTCATTTCTCTTTCGTGGGTCTTCCTCTATCTCCTTTCAGACCATTCAGAGTTGTTGTAATGAGCTGTATCGTGGACAGCAGCTCGTCGTTCACAGCTATCCTGCGGAAGTTACTCTGAGGGATATTGCTGAGGTCTGTTTGCAGCTTGGCGATTTCCTCAGCGGTAACGTCATCTTTCTTTTCAAGGGCGAGCATCTTGCTTTCCAACAGCTTGCGTTCTGCCTGCGACTTGAAAATATC
>CALCRR010000153.1 GCA_937894495.1 uncultured Ruminococcus sp.
AGCGCCGCCTGTGATATCGCCGTGGAAGCGCTGGTGATAAGGCTGGGCAGAGATTTCTGCGCCAATGAGCGTGAGGACGAGAAAGCCAAGGCGATACTGGAGCTGTCGGTGCAGGTAAGACCTATGACCGCCGAAAAGCTCTATGCCTATTTTATGAAAAACGAGATTTCCCGGGAAACGATCGCACATTATCTGGAGGTTTTCAGGGTAGATGACCACAGCGGCTGGTTCAAAGAAAAGCAAAAGGAATATGAACCTGAGGAGCAGCAGAAGGTGATAGGCATTGGTCACCCGGGTGAGACCAAAAAGGGTGATGACAAGGACAGCGGCGATGATAACGGCGGTGACGATCAGAAGCAGGAGCAGCCTGAGGAGGGCAGCGACGAAAAGCCCGACCTTGGTGAAAACGAGGCGGAAGCTGATGACGGTGGGCTGGAGGACTGGCTCGATAACAACAGGATAAATGAGATGAACCGCCTGGAAGAGCTCTGGAAGGAGCTTTCAAAGGAGATACAGTCGGAGCTTGAAAATTTTGATAAGGGCAGGGGCAAGGACAGCAGATATCTTACCCAGGCGCTGGAGGACGTTAACCGTGAGCGCTATGACTACACCGCCTTTTTAAGAAAATTTGCCGTGACGGGCGAGGTGATAAAGCCCGACCTTGACCAGTTTGACCGCAATTTTTACAGCTACGGGCTGTCTCTCTACGGCAACGTGGCGCTTGTTGAGCCGCTGGAGTATAAAGAGGTAAGGCTGGTGCGTGATTTTGTTATCGCGGTGGATACCTCTGGCTCGGTAAGCGGCGTGGCTGTTCAGGCTTTTATGAGAAAGACCTACAGCATATTAAAAAGCCGTGAGAGCTTTTTTACCAAGGTGAATATCTACATAATACAGTGCGATACCGAGGTGAGAGATGCAGCTAAAATAACCTGTCAGGCTGATTTTGAAAGGTATATCGCACAGCTGGAGATAAAGGGTCTTGGGGGAACAGACTTCAAGCCCGTGTTTGAGTATGTGGATATGCTGAGAGCCAAGGGTGAGCTCAGGGAGATGAAGGGGCTTATTTATTTCACAGATGGTCTGGGGGACTTTCCTGTGAAAATACCCGATTACCGCACAGCGTTTATTTTTCTGCGTGACGATTATGAGCGCTGCGAGCAGCCAGATGTGCCCCCCTGGGCTATAAAGCTTATTCTGGAGGAAGAGGATATAAATGATAAATGACAGAGTTTTTGAAATAGAAAACACAGTGCTTGTCAGCTACTGCGGCGAGAATGAGGAGCATATAACCCTGCCCGAGGGTCTGACCGAGGTGGGGGAGTATGCCTTTGCCGACCACAGGGAGATAAAAAGCGTGACTATGCCCGAGGGGATAGTCAGGATAGGTCAGCACGCTTTTCTGGGCTGCGAGCAGCTGAGGGAGGTAAAGCTGCCTGACAGCCTTAAAGAGATAAGGCGCTTTGCCTTCTGGGAGTGCGGCGGCATTGAGCGGCTGATTATACCCGATGGCGTCACCTTTATAGGCAACTCGGCTTTCAGGGGCTGCGATATGCTCACAGAGCTGATACTCCCCGACAGTATCGAAAATATAGGCGAAAGCGCATTTTCAGACTGCTACAGCCTGGCAAAAGTCAATATCCCCAAAGGGCTCA
>CALCRR010000154.1 GCA_937894495.1 uncultured Ruminococcus sp.
GCAAGCCGTTTACCATTTCTCTCAGATCACGCTGGAAGTTATCGCCAAGCTCTTTTGTCTTATCCATTTTTCCGCTGTCGATATAAGACTGATACTGCATCAGGGTATCATCACGGTAGGAGCAGTCAAAGAGTATTTTCACGCTGTCACCACGCTTTTCGTGGAGTGCGGTCAGACTGTCGAGAACAAGGTTGTTAGTGGTCAGTCTGTCTGATATTTCAGTCGGAGCTTTCCACAAGTTCACAGCCGTTTCGTGCCAGCCGTCATAAAGCAGGAGCGAGCTGTCCACACAGACTGTCACATTTTCAGCGCTGGGAAAACGGTCGATCACATCATCAGCCAACAAGGAGGTCGCAAATCCGCCTGCTGAAAATCCTGTTACAAGCAGCGTGTCAGGCTCTCCGATATACTGCTTGACCTGTTCCACATAAGCGGAGTAATTGCTGTAACCTGTGTGATACACAGTCTTTTTGCCCTCATAAGTTCCCGTGCCTGCGTGAAAATCACCCGTCGCATAGGGTATCACGATAAAGCTCCAGTCTTTGAAAGGATTATCCTCGGCTGTGCTGCCGATACCGCCCTGTGCGACAAAGTCCTGTGCCGTCATATTGGTCGCATAGAACTTATTACCGCCCTCGGAAGTCTCAGGAGTGATGCTCACACCGCCGCCGAAGAAATACACGACCACCTTGTTTTCTGTACCCTTGCGGAAGATGCCGTGCCATTCGCTGCCGTCCGAGGACTTTGCGCCGTCCACCTCGACCTCATACCACTTGCCGATCTCAGGTTCACCCTTGAGCTTCGGAAATGTTTTGAGAAATGTCAGCTTCAGAAGAATAAAAATGCCTATTGCGATCACTAAAATGATGATGCCGATGATGATAAGCACCTTTTTCAGTTTGCTTTTCGGTTTTACGTTCTCCATGACTACTCCTCCTCTTATGTATTGGATTCAAGAAATGCAAGCAATCTGTCAAATGCGTCCTTTGCCGTTTCATCGTTTCTTTCATTTGCTACAAAGCAATGTGGCTTTTCCTCGCCCTTTTCCGCATAGGGATCAACAAGCTCATTCCGGACGCCAAGCGCATCGAGCTTATCGTGCATTTCGTTCATATCGTAACGGTATTCACTGCCGAGCATGATAGAAGGCGGATAATCGCTTGTCATATGTGGAATACAGTCATAGCGGTTCAGTTCGTCTTTGTTCAGAAAAATCGAGCCTTTCACATAGTTGCCAACAAGGAATTTACAGCCGAGTGTAAAGCTCTCATAATCAAGCGGAGCATCATCTGCCACGATCGCACATACCTGTTCGGGAGTAAGTGCAGGAGATATACCGAGCAATTCAGCGTATTCGGGTGCTGTGATAACAGTCCCCATCTGGCAGGATATGATCGCTCCTGCCGAAGAACCCATAAGAATGACCTTGTCCATGTTCAGATGATATTCCTCGCTATGCTCCATGATATATGAAAATGCCTGATTCGCCTGTATCAGCGGAACGGGGAAATGCTCATCGGGTACAAGAGCGTAATCCACATTGACGATATTATATCCCGCAGCGCAAAGGTCGTCGATCAGGGCAGTCGCTTCATTTGCAGCAAGGGAATCGCCCATATTCTTGCTGCCTGCAAAGAAACCGCCGCCGTGGAAATAGAACAGAGTAGGTCTGTCGGCTTCTCTGTTTTTATCGGGATATATAATGTCAAGAAAGCTGTTCGGGTAGTCCTTTGCATATTCGATCTCACTGATAAGATACTGTCCGTTTTCTTTCAAACCGTTCTGCGGTTCGTTCAAAGGTTCATAGGAGTTCAGCGGCTTTCCGTTGTCAGCCATTTTCTGAATGAAGCCAACTACGATCTGTGTGTGCGTAGCTGCAATGAAAAATCCACCAACGCAAAGTACGACCATAACAGCCAGAACGATCAATATGACTTTGAGTGCTTTATGCTTCTTTGCTGTACCTTTTCCCATAACGACCCTCCTTTCTGATCAAGTGCTTGACAAAACCGCTTTTCTATGATACTATAATATCATAAAATGACTGCAAAGTCAATAAGATCGGGAAAATGATACTATTTGGCGAAATAGTATCATCAGGCAGAAAGGAAGAACGGAAAATGTCTGAATATGTGACCTCAGCCTACGGTGAAGCGCTGTTCAAGCTGATGAAAAAGAAGAACATCGAGAAGATCACCGTGGACGAGCTGTGCGAGGAAGGCGGCATCGGCAGAGCGACCTATTTTCGCAATTTCAGATCAAAGGACGAGATCATCACCGCCTACATCATCATGAAGTGGCGAGAATATGAGCGTGAACACAGGCTAAAGGAACATCAGTTGAGCGACAGCTACCGTGTCAGGCGGTACTTTGATTTTTGCTATTCACTTCGGAAAAAGAACGACCTTATTATCGGGCAGGGGCATCACGGAGCGATCCTGTCAGCTTATGAGGTCATCATGACCGACAGCGACACCGAGCAGACCTCGGAAACCTACGAAAGCTACTACCTTGCCTATGGGCTTTTCGGTATCTTCATGAAGTGGGCAAAAGGCGGTTATGCCGAGTCGGCGCAGGAGATGACGCAGATCGTGGTGGAGAGGATATTTGCGGGCGAAACGGAAAAATAACAACTCTAAACAGAAAAACGCTCTCTGACAGTTCAGGGAGCGTTTGCTGTTGTTTCACATCAGCGGAGCAATCAGCTTCATAAAGCCGCCGAGCATTTTAGTCCTCAGTTTTTCTTTTTTGATCGTCTCAACTGTCACCTCTCTGCACTTGGCGAGGGTGCTTTCAAAGTCGTCTTCTATCTGTGTGATACAGCTTGTATGATACAGATATGTCGCACACTCAAAGTGGTGGTAAAGGCTTCTGTAATCAAGGTTTATCGTGCCGACTACCGCCTTTACATCATCGCTTACAAACACCTTTGCGTGAACGAAGCCGGGGGTGTATTCGTATATTTTCACGCCAGCTTTGGTAAGCGTCTTGTAGTGTGTTTTCGCCAGAGCGTAAGCCGCCTTTTTATCGGGGATACCCGGCAGTATTATCTTAACATCAACGCCCCTTTGTGCCGCAAATTTCAGAGCGGTTTCAAGCTCGTTGTCAAGTATCAGGTAGGGTGTCATGATATGCACATAGCTTTTGGCACGGTTAAGTATATCCATATACACCATTTCACCCACCTTGTCATCATCAAGGGGGCAGTCACCGAATGGCATTACAAAGCCGTCTGTCTGAGCCTTTTCGGGTGCGAGGAACTCGTCCCACTGCGGCTCTTTCTCGTCAATGTTCCACATCTGCAAGAACATCAGCGTAAAGCTCTGCACCGCCTCGCCTTTGAGCATCAAAGCTGTGTCCTTCCAATGTCCGAAGCGCCGGGTTTTGTTGATGTACTCGTCTGCAAGATTTACTCCGCCGTTGAAAGCTACCCTGCCGTCGATCACAAGTATTTTTCTATGGTCACGGTAATTGTATTGGGTGGAAATAAAGGGCGAGATCGGCGTGAAGGGCTTGCATTTTATGCCCAGCTTGCCCATTCTCTTAGGGTAATCGTGGGGCAGCAGGCTCACCTCGCACATTCCGTCATACATCACTCTTACGTCAACGCCCTGAGCCGCCTTGTCAGCAAGTATTTTCAGAATACTGCCCCACATATAGCCCTCGTCAATGATGAAGTATTCCATAAAGATAAAATGCTCCGCCTTTTTAAGCTCCGTGGTCATTGCGGCGAACTTGTCCTCACCTAACAGAAAATACTGCACCTGCGTGTTTTCATAAATCGGGAAAGAGCCTGTCCTGCAAAGGTATCGGCACAGGTCGTCTGTCCCCGACTCCACAAGCTCGTTTTTTGCTATCGTGACCTCGTCTTGACTTATCTTTTCACGGCTCAAAGCGATAAGCTGTGCTATCCGCCATTTGGTGACTCTGTGACCTATATCCTTTTTTGTGTACCACAGCATTATTGTTGCTGGAACGGGGAAAAGCATAATAAGGTTGAGCCACGTCAGCTTAGCCGAGGAATCCATATCGCAGTTGAAAAGATAAAATATCATTCCCAGCGAGAATATCACCTGCACCAAAGCAAATATCTTGAAATACTCCGCAAACCAGCTATACACCGACAAAATGATATTGAGCTGCACCCACATTAGCAGCACCACTATCCCCACACGGCTGAACACGATACGCAAAAGCCCTTTTTTCTTTTTGGGCGCCAGATTTATTAACTCGTTCTCCATGATGACCTCCTTACAGATAACCCCACGCTGATAAAACGTGGGGCGCTTTTATAATTATATCATAAATTTGTTCTGTATTCAAGACCTATGCGAACTGGCTGTTATACAGCACTGCATATTTGCCGTTTTGCTTCATAAGCTCATCGTGATCTCCGGCTTCCTTAATGTCGCCGTTTTCCATATACAGTATCATATCCGCATCACGGATCGCAGAGAGCCTGTGCGCTATGACAAAGCTCGTCCTGCCCTTCATCAGCCTTGCCATAGCAGTCTGAATGATAAGCTCAGTATGCGTGTCCACATTACTTGTTGCTTCATCAAGTATCATGATCTCAGGATCGGAAGCGATCGCTCTTGCAATAGTCAAAAGCTGTCTCTCACCCTGAGATATATTCTCTGCGCCCTTTGAAAGCACCATATTATAGGAATCAAGGAGAGTGCGGATAAAACCGTCAGCCTGTGCCGAACGTGCGGCTTCTACAAGCTGTTCGTGGGTAAGCCCGTCCTTGCTGTATGCGAGGTTTTCCTCAATAGTCCATTCAAAGAGCCATGTATCCTGCAAGACCATTCCGAAACGGCTGCAAAGCTCTTTGCGTGTCATTTTTCTTGTATCCACTCCATCAACTGTTGTTTTGATGAATTGTGTAGATATGTATATGTACGATATTGATTCTTTATTATATTATTATATGTTGAGTGCATCTAATGAATCGTCTATATGTTTCCAGTGGTTCTTCACTCGAAATTATGCTGCACAGATTCTCACATTCTTTTCCTGCGCCCTTTCATTTTTATCCTATCAGCGAATAAGAAACTCTCGTATACTATTTAACTTTATTTCGCTTAGAATAAAAATGAATTATGCAGGGAGTGACAGTTTGTTTTCTTTCAAGTCTCTTTTTTTATAATGTAGAAAAAATAATAATAGAGATAAAGCTGTATGATTGCTGGAAAATGAAATTGAAAAACAATATACTTCCGTTTGATTTCTTTTACTCTTTCACTTTGATAACAGATCATACTCTATATGTTTTGAAATACATAAAAGTGAAATGTAAAAGAGAGGATAACGGAAGATGAAAATGTAGATGCATCAATTGTAATCTTTCACTATTCCTTTCTGATAATTGATGGAAATGATAATGGAACGATAAAAGAATGAATGCGTTTGAATTATTAAATTGTTCCATATGAAACTTTTTGATCTTCCATTTGGTTTTCTTTTTAGGGTATATACTTTTATACTTGTATAAGCTCATAAATTATTGAAGGATTAAAGGAAAGGATAAAGGAAGATTTAACGAATGATTGGAAATGACAATAATA
Source organism: uncultured Ruminococcus sp. (assembly GCA_937894495.1). Taxonomy (GTDB): domain Bacteria; phylum Bacillota; class Clostridia; order Oscillospirales; family Ruminococcaceae; genus Hominimerdicola. Next base: position 5,568 of record CALCRR010000154.1, read on the forward strand.
TAATTACTGTCTAATTTTTAGACAGTGATATAATAAAAAAGTGTTTTAGTAAATAACTACTGGTGAATTTTTAGACAGTACTACGAGATACGGAGAGATATCTTCTGTTTAGTGTTTATTTCCGGTTTTTATTCCGATTTATATCGTTTTTTTAACCTACCCCCTAAACATAAAATCAATGTAGTCAGATTTTGGATATTTTTTGAATGCTTTTCTGTTATTTTTCGTTATTTGAAAATTAAAATCATATCAGTTTATAGTCAGTTTGTGGTCAGTTTAGTATTAGTCGCCTGACCCGGGGTCGCCAAAACGTGTGAAAAACCTAAAAATGATAGCGGTTTTCGTTGTGTTTTCCTTTGTATCTTCCTTTAAGACCCTAACCCTAAAAATTTAGTCCTTCGATGCAAAAATCAGCCTTTTTCTCCATTTTTTGGAGAATTATTCTCCACTATTTGGAGATATTTGAAAGGATTTGCCAATAAAAATTTTAGCTTTAGCGTACTAAAGTGAATTTTTAATTTAGCTTTAGCGTGCTAAAGTTTTAGCTTTAGTGGGCTAAAGTACGTCAAACCACGCAATTACGTTGCTTTTGGCAATTTCACTTTATCACGATAAAGCTAAATCGCATTTTTAGGTTTAGCGGACTAAAGTGGTTCTGCGTCTTGGGGAGCTATATAATACATAACCTATATACCATGATAGATGACGGTATTTTCGCTCCATAATTACAATTCACTGTCTAATTTTTAGACAATGTACTGTCTAAATTTTAGTCAATGGACTGTCTAATTCTTAGACAGTAATTCAGACTTGTTTTGTAGCAATTACTGGTGAATTATTAGACAGTGATTGAAACATACTACTGTCTAAAACTTAGCCAGTATCCATAACGCAAAAAATCACTGTCTAATATTTAGCCAGTAATGACTCCGATCATCAAAAGGAATCCTGTCATAGAAAAGACCTCGCATAGTGACGTTATGAATGATAAAAGGCGGTCTCAATTGAGATCGCCCTTGAAGGTTTGTGCTTTTGTTCCGTCAAAGGCATTGATTTACTGATCATCTTTTGCCAGTTTCTCATACGCATTACGATTCTTGGCAATAAGATTCCGGGATATTTCATTCAGATCCTCATCATTCGGAAACTGATGCCCGACCTCATACATCATTTTCAAACGCTGCGCTTCATTATGATCAAATCCGAACTTCTCATAAAACGGTATCTTATCAGGCTCGGCGCACAGCTCAACAAAAATATGCGTACCCTTGATGCCGTTGTCATCAATAAAGCTCAGCAGCTCATTTATCAGCATACGCCCGATGCCTTTTCCCTGATATTCGGGTCTGACAACAACGTCCTTTATGTAATAATCAAGCCCCATATCGCCGAGCATTCTTGCCATTGCAACTATTTGTTCTCCGTCAAAGACCGACACCCGAAACAATGTATGCTCCATTGCAAGCCGTGCCTGCTCCAGAGAAGGACCCGGACCCCAGACCGTTTCCCACAGCTCAATAAACTCCTCTGCGCTTAATTTGTTGTGTTTTATTGTTAAGTCCATGCTGTTCACACCTTTGGTTTAATATTAATTATGGCTATCGCTTTGTTTATCCAATTATACCACATTCCTCTGCACATTTCAATCATTACCGCCAAAAACTGCCGCACCATTCCGATGCGGCAGCTTTCGTTTTTTAGTATATTATTCCGACATATCAAGCTCGGCCTTGACTCTATCAGCTATCGTATTCCCGAGTAAGGAACTTAGGTCAGCTGTTCGTCTGTGACCTTTGCGTCGATGTACTGATTTTTAATTTTAGCCAGCACAATTCCATGAACATTTCTGCTTTGCATATATGCAAGAATGAATTTAAGAAACTCCGTATCATAAAAAGTGTTTTTGAAATAAATAGTTTTCTCATCAAGCGCTCCTATATGATCAACAGGTTCAAAAATAAGCACTTGATTTTTATAAGTTGCTTTTAGATTGTTATTCTTAAACATTCCGTCAACTTCGTCAGTTTTCTTGATCACAGCATTATGATCAAGATAAATGCAAGCTTTTTGATCGTTATCCATAGACATCTTCCTTTCTGTAATTGATTATTATAATATTTATAAACATATGACCGCCTTACTCCTTTCCGGTTGACACCGATTGCTCAATGTGGTATAATTTTTCATAGGTAAACCGCATTGATGATGTTGTTTGCTTACTGTAATAATTATAACATGAACTAGCTAGTATGTCAATTGTGTGTTTATCCAATCTTTTCGTAAATTGCCAGTATGGATTTGTTCAAACTGCTAGCTAGTGTAAAATGGAGGCTTGTCTTGTGGAAAACAAAGACCAAAAGTTTGATAAGAAAGAATACGATAAGCAGTATCGTAAAGATAATTTTAAACAAATCGCTTTCCGATATCGAAGCGACGACATTGATTACATAAAAGATTTTGCAAAGCAAAGAAATCTCTCCATTCCGCAGGCAATTCTGAAAGCATTCAGGTACATAGACGATAATGATATTGAGATATGATCAAAAACCACCCCGACCACAACTGATCGGGGTGTCCTTATGCTCACTTTCTTTTGCAAAGTTTAAGTTGCAAGATTCTGCTTGATGAGCCCTTTGGTATAGGTCGCAAGATCCTTGCTACCCGAGCGATAGATCACGATGAGATAATTCTCTGCTTTGAGCTTATCGGTCAGCGCTTTGAGCTCATCGGTCTTTGTGTTCTGTTCCTCATTTGTCAGCCAGATCGCAGCCAATTTTTTTCTGCCGAATTTTCTATAATTAATTTCCATATCACCGTCTCCTTGTAGTTTATTTTTGTCAGGAATTGCGAGTTTTAATCTCGATAAAAGTGAGCATTTTAAAAGCTCCAATTATCAATTTTCAACTCTGACAGTACTATATGAGAAAATTCATTTTGATAAAAGTCGACAAGTTTACACGCATACTATATATAGTGTGGTTATTTGCAGGCAAACTATATGTTGATTTATTAACACTATAGATTTTATATAAATACAAAAAGTTTACATAATAAAGGCATAAAAACAGGCGGATCGGGGTGATCTGCCTGTTGAGTTTTTTCTCCGACGCTTTTTATTGACTGCTCTCATACGATATGGTATAATTATAGATATCAAATCAGATCCAGGTGCTTAAAATGTCAACAAAAAACTCCGACAAACGAATATATACCTTGAGC
>CALCRR010000155.1 GCA_937894495.1 uncultured Ruminococcus sp.
ACCTTTTTTCATAACCCTATTGGTGCCTTTCGCAGAAAGGCGGATTATAAAAATGAAAATGGACGATACAGCAAAGGGAGGTATAGCCATAAGCCTGTGGGCGGTGGCTGAGATGATAGGAATGTGCATAGCTTCAAAGGATAAAGCCATCGGGCTGGTCATAATGGTATCGGCGGCGCTGCTGCTTTTCGTAACACTGTACTACTCGGCACGTGAGGAAAACAGAGAAAAGGGCATAAAGCAGCGGCTCGACAACTACATAGAGCACGCTAACGATGAGATCGAAAGGAGCAGGCATTATGAGTGCTGAAGCTGTGCTGTTTATAGTGGTGCTGCTGGGGCTGGCAGTGTTCACGGCGATAATTACAACTGCTGTAATGAAGGCAGATAAATATGAGTTTAAAGAAAGAAGGAATGAAAACTATGGAGATAAAAAAGCAGATAAAACCGATGAAGGTAGACCATGACCCAACGACCTCAAAAGCTGTAAAGGGAATGGCTTTGCGCAAAGACAGTGGAGAGATAGTCAAGGAATGCACGGAGGAGATAATGAGCAACATGAAGCTTAATGCATTGGACCTTCCCTTTTATACAGCAGCGCTGAGGATCATTGCTTGCTCTGTTGAAACGATGTTTGATGATAGCGACAAGGAGATGTATGACAACCTGATGAAACGCATAAAACTGACAACTGTACAGCTGCCTATGATGGTAAAGGGAAAGGACGATAACTGACATGGCAATTTGCAGAAGAACGATGAAGAAAAGCCCGGCAGGCTTTGTTGAGCTAGAGGTCTTATGGGGAGAAAAACTCCCAAAGCTAAAGCTTTATTATGTAAAATACAAAGACAACAGGCTGCCGCCGCTGAAGGACTATGATAAAGCCGTACAGCTTTATGAGCTGATCGCCGAGTCATCGGAAGTTCATGATGCAGGGAATTTTAACTATAAAGGAGATACCAATGCTGATGAATGAGGAGCAGAAAGATAAATACGACTTCTGCCAGAAGGAGCTCAGCGCTCTGCTTAAAAGGGCTCTGGGTGAAAGGATAAAGGCAGAATATTTCGTGCGTGAGGACGGAGAAGAACGGGTCGAGCTCACAAGACCCGACGGCACGGTAATAAGAAGTGTGAACGTCAGCGCCGACAGCCTGACCGCACTGGCGAGAGATGTGCTGTATTTTGCAGGAAGGTGAATAAATATGGAACTTACAAAGAAAATGATAATAAAAGCAGCTATACGCCACACATCGGGGGAAAAGACCTGTGAGGGCTGCCCGTTTATAAGTTGTGATAAAATCGGCAGTACAAAGCAATGCCTCGATATATTCGCAGATTTCATAGCAAAGGACGGAAATATAAAAGAAAATGAGCCTGCACCGATGGGGGTCGATACAAGCTCTGAAAAAATATCAGTTGATAATTTGGAGACAGCGGACACCACCGCTGTTTCTATGTCAAAGTATAACACAAAATTAAAGAAATGTCAAGAGCTTCTTGAAGCTTCTGTAAAGGACACGCTGGAGATATATAACGTAATGACTGAGCCTGAGCAGAGAGCTTTTGATATGGGCACAGCTTTCAGAAGTCTGCTCTCGGGGCTTAATGAGTTGGAGGAGATGATACTAAATGACTAACAGGGACAAGCTCAGGATAAGGGCATATGCTTCACAGAATTATTATGTTGATGAGATAGCTGACAAGGTGGGGCTTGAAGATAAGGCAGTTGCTGATTACATGAAAGATCTTGGGTATCGTGTAAGGTACAGGGATAAGAGCTATTATGAAGCAAGAAGAGCAAGTGAGTTCACAGCACCACAGCGCCACGGACGGATAACAGCTGCGGACAGAGCAAGGATATGGCAGCTTCATGACTGGGGCTTTGCCGAGGAGGATATTGCCAGAATGACAGGGCGGCAGGTAAGGACGGTATTCAGAGTATTGGCAAGGGAGGCTAACAGAAATGCAAGAAGATAATTTTATTTGTGCAAGGCATCTTTTCTGTCAGGAATGGGAGTGCGAGGGCAGATGCTTAGCTTACGGTGACTGCTTCTGGTGCGAGAACAAGAAGAACGAGGAGAAGTGCGGCAAGTGCAAACATTATGAGGAGGGAAAGAATTATGAACCCCAGCCGATTTGAAAATGCGAATTTTCCCACAGCTTGCAGGAGAGAAAACATAAGAGCTTATGCCGCACGCTGTATTAAAGAGTGTGGGATAAGCAGTAATTATGAGATCAGGTACGGCTATTCTATCTGTGTGGGAGAGTATGCCGAGATAACTGTGAGAATGTACGGCAGGATATTCACAAGGGTCATGAGCGGCTTTGAGCCCACCGTGTTTGAAGCTGATATAGCGACAGCGGTCAGGGAGATAGCCCTTGAGATCGACAAGCTTTTTAACCTTGGAGGTGTAACAGATGAATTCACAGCAGGCACAGGCGGCAGCTAAAGCCAAACTCCCTGTAATGAGGACGGACAAGGCAGAGTACAGGGGCACTGTGTTCAAGTGCATTAACGAGGTCACATTTGTATACAGGCAGAACGGTCAGATAAGGACCAGAGTCTGCATAGAGTATCTCCAGAATGCAAAATGGGAAGAGAATGTTCCTCTTGAATATATAGCAGTCATAGACAACTGTGAGAAATGCCCTAACAGTAAGGTAAAAAGCAAGGACAAGTGCGAAAGGTGCAGCCTGTTTTCAAAAGCAGCTTTTACGGACTGCTTTGCCTGTGAGGAAAGAGAGACCTGTCCCGAGTTTAAGAACGAGTGCAAGGGATATAACGGCGGCAGGCTTTGTGTGAAGTACGGGCAATGTACGAACTGTGAGAACCTTGGCGAGGACATATGCTGTGATGACTGTATACACGCAAAGAATAAAGGAAAGGCGGCAGGGGCATGACAAACAGGAAGATAAAGAGGGCGAAAAAGGACCTTAACAGGTACTGCTTTGAGAATGAAACGGCATACATAATACTCAAATACTATTACAGGGTAATTGCAGCTATGTTTCTGGGGCTGGGTGAGCTTTACCCTAATATTTTTTACAAAAAGAAACTGACAGAGCTTTATTATGCACTGGGCGAGGGCTGCAAGGAGATGGACGAATACACCGATGACGGTGTGCTGGACTATAAGCTGGAGCAATATCGGAAGATATATCACACAGATACTGCCGCCTGCAAAAGGATAATACAAAAGCAGGCGATAGAATTGCTGCATGAAAACACATACATACTCACTGATAATGCAGACATACTTACATATAACCTTGAATATGCCTTTATAAGCCTGTGCAGCTCATTCGGCTTTGGTGAGAAAAGGCTGAGCAGGCTTTGCAGATATCTTGAAGAAAAAGAGTTTATTGACCCTGTACAGCAGGTATGGGATAAATTCGGGCTAGATCTGCACATAAAGCGAGAGAATGCAGACTTCAACAAATTTTTGCCCAAAAAGAAGCGCAAAGCCACATACTATGAGGGCTTGCAGGCACAGCGGAGCATGGCGGCGCTAAAGGCTTATCAGGAGGAGGTAATGAGGGGCGATGTCTGACTACATGGAGTTTTTGAAAACTAAAATGGCTATAGCCGGGGACAGCGGATTTGAGATAGACCCGAATGAGCTCAACAATGCTATGATGCCCCATCAGAGGGACATAGTTGCATGGGCGCTCAGGGGCGGCAGACGTGCAATATTTGCTAAATTCGGTCTTGGCAAGACCATAATGGAGCTTGAATTCTGCCACCAGGTAATAAAAAAGCTGGGAGGACAAGCCCTTATCATAATGCCGCTTGGAGTGAAGCAGGAGTTTACCCATGATGCGGTGGAGATACTGGGCTATGATAGACCTGTGTATGTAAAGACCATGGCAGAGGTATTTGAGAACAATGATAAGGGGATCCTTATCACAAACTATGAGAGGGTACGTGACGGAGATATTGATGTAAGCTATTTTAAAGCTACCTCTCTTGATGAAGCAGCAGTGCTCAGGAGCTTTGGGAGCAAGACATATCAGGAATTTTTAAAGAAGTTCAGCGGTGTGCCGTATAAGATAGTTGCTACTGCGACCCCTGACCCGAACAAGTACAAAGAGCTGATACATTATGCAGGATATCTTGAGATAATGGACACAGGTCAGGCGCTGACCAGATTTTTTCAGAGAGCCAGTACAAAGGCTAATAATCTGACCCTTTATCCTCACAAGGAAGAAGAATTCTGGCTTTGGGTCTCATCATGGGCAGTGTTTGTATCAAAGCCCTCGGACGTTTGCAGCGAGTATTCCGATGATGGGTATGACCTGCCTCCGCTGAAGATAAACTATCACAGGCTCACAAAGGAAAAGAAAGAGCTGTCGATAGAGCGTGACGGACAGAGCAGGCTTTTTGACGATGCAGCTGCCAGCCTGCAGGACGAAGCGAGGATAAAGAACAGGAGCATAAAGGAACGAGTGGCAAAAGCAGCGGAGATAATAGCAGCTTCTCCCGGGGACAGCTTTATACTCTGGCATGACCTTGAAGAGGAAAGGCATGAGATAAAGCGGCAGATAAAAGACGTTGTGGACATTTACGGCTCAATGGATATCGACCTGAGAGAACAGAGAGTGATAGATTTTGCAGAGGGCAAGATAAAGCTGTTTGCCACAAAAAAGATACTCTCGGGCAGCGGCTGTAATTTTCAGAAGCATTGCCACAGGGCGATATTTGTGGGGATAGACTACAAATTCAACGACTTTATTCAGGCTGTACACCGAATATACCGATTTTTGCAGACAGAGGAAGTCGTTATCGACATAATACATATGGACGAAGAGGACGAGATACTGAAACAGCTGCTTGAAAAATGGAAACGCTTCGATCATCAGGCTGAAAAGATGTCGGACATCATACGTAAAAACGGGCTTTCAAGTGTAGACAGCATATCAGATAAGATGAAGCGTTCGATAGGAGTTGACAGAGTGGAGATACAAGGTAATCACTACAGGTACATAAATAATGACTGCATATTAGAGCTGGAAAAGATGGAGAAAAACAGCATTGATGAGATAGTGACATCAATTCCCTTTGGCAATCATTATGAGTACACCCCAAGCTACAATGATCTTGGACACAATGAAGATAATGGCAGGTTCTTTGAGCAGATGGACTATCTTACGCCTAATCTGTTAAGGGTACTAAAGCCCGGGAGAGTTGCCTGCATACACGTAAAGGACAGGATATTGTTCGGCAATGCCACAGGAGACGGTATATTGACCTCAATCCCTTCGATATAATATGCGATGACGAGGACTTCGATGATGTTGTGAAGTGTCAGAGAAGCTATATCAGCCAAAGCACTCCCGATACTCCTTATTCAAAATATTTCAGAGAGTTCATGAAAGAAAACTATAAAAAGCAGAAGGAGGCAGAGAAAAATGAACACCCAATTTGACCTTAACGCAATGCTGTCCGTCCAGAGTGCGGTACAGCAGATCCCCTGTGATCTGCTGCACCCCTACCACAACCACAAGTTCGGGCTGTACACGGGAGAACGCCTTGAAGATATGGTCGAGAGTATCCGTGAAAACGGAGTGCTTTCCCCGATCATCGTACAGCCCGATGGTGACGGCTATGAGATACTTATCGGTCACAACCGCTGGAACGCTTCTAAGCTCGCAGGGCTGCCGACCGTGCCTGCTATCGTCAAGACAGGACTTTCCGAGGACGAAATGGAAATGTATGCCATTGAGTCAAATGTAATCCAAAGGTCATTCACCGACTTGAAGATCTCCGAACAGGCTGCCGTTATCGCTCTCCGTCACAGCGAGATGTTCTCACAGGGCAAGCGAAACGATATTATCAGGGAGCTTGAAATGCTTGAAAATCCCGACATGGTGACTTCAGACCCGGTGGGAATGAAGTCCGCCGACGTGAATGATAATATTGGAGAGCAGTACGGTCTTGGCAGAAGCTCCGTTGTCCGCCTTGTAAGGATAGACAAGCTGATACCCGAATTAAAGGCTCTTATTGATGACGGCAGTCTTGCAATAAGAAGCGGTGTTGAGCTGTCGTTCCTTTCGGAAGAAACTCAGGAGACCGTCGCCGAGCAAGCCGAGGACTTCAAGATAGACATGAAAAAGGCAAAGGCTCTCCGTGAAGCCGCCGACATCGAGGGCGATATTGATACCGCCGCTATCGTCCGCATCATCACAGACACGGAAAATGTAAAGCCGAAGCCCCGAAATGTGAAGATCAGTGACGAGGTTTACGGCAGATACTTCACCGCCGGTATGAAGAAGAAAGAGGTCACGGAGACTATTGAAAAGGCGCTTGAATTCTATTTCAAGAACATGACATAAGCAAGGAGCAAGAATGGAGACAATTACCCTCAGAGATTACCAGCAGGAGTGCGTGAATATCATCAACAATACCGAAAGCGGCTCTTATCTTGTCGCTGTTGCCACGGGCTTGGGAAAGACCGTTATCTTTTCTCACATCAAGCGGAGAGGACGTTTGCTTATCCTCTCCCACCGTGAGGAGCTTGTGTGGCAGCCACGCAAGTATTTTAACTGTACCTTTGGTGTTGAGCAAGCCGACAACCACAGCAACGGTGAGGAAGTCGTGTCGGCAAGTGTGCAGAGCCTTGTCAGACGGCTGGACAGCTTTTCGCCCGATGATTTCGATATTATTATCACGGACGAAGCACACCACGCTGTTGCCGACACCTACCGCCGTATTTATGACTATTTCAAGCCACGGCTTCACATCGGCTTTACGGCTACTCCGAACCGAGCCGACAATGTAAAGCTGGGCGAGATATACAGCAAGATCATATACGAACGCAACCTCAAATGGGGCATCGACCACAAGTATCTCACCGATGTGAAGTGCTTTACCGTGGACATTGGATTTGACCTTTCGGAAGTCCACAAGCAGTGCGACGATCTCAATCTTGCGGAGCTTTCAAGTGCGGTAGACAATCCTCTGCAAAATCAGAAAGTTGCCGCCGCTTACTATGAAAAGGCTGTCGGTCAGACGCTTATCTTTGCAACAACGGTACAGCACGCTTATCATATCGCAGAGCTTATCAAGGGTGCTGTTGTGGTGACGGCAGAAACGCAAAATCGTGCGGAGATCATCGAGCGTTTCACAAACCGTGAGATACCCTGTCTTGTAAACTGCATGGTCTTTACTGAGGGTACGGATATGCCCCTGATCGAAACGGTCATCATTGCCAGACCGACACGCAATGCAAGCTTATACACCCAAATGGTTGGCAGAGGTCTGAGGACGCACAAAGGCAAGGACGCTCTCAATCTGATAGATTGTGTGGGCATCACAGGCAAGCTGGATATATGCCAGGCTCCCGACCTTTTCGGAATAGGTGAGATACCGAAAGACATACCGCCCGAGGAGCTTCAGGGCAAGCTCCTAACAGAGATCGAGGAAATGGTCACAGAGGAGCTGAACAAGCCCGCACCGCCGCCCGACTGGAAAATCAATGTTCAGCGTGTCAAGCTGTTTGCCGAGAACGGAAACTATGACACCCACAATGTCAACTACATCATTCTTTCAAACGGCGATATGACCTGCTCCATCGGTGAGGGGCGCATCTTCCGAGTGACCGCCGAGGACATTACTGGTAACAGCTATGCTTATCTGAAACACGATGATATTATCGTGAGGACTATTCCAACAGCGCCTATGCAGGAGATACTTGACGAGGTGCATCATATTTTAGTGTGCGACTATCAGAAAGCGATATACCTGTGGGACATTCCCCACGTTATGCGCTGGGCGAATGTGCCTGCATCGGACAAGCAGAAAGCGCTGATACAGCGCCTTGCCCGAAAGAAGAAGCGAAAAGACATTCAGGTCAGTGACCTGAGCAAATATGAAGCATCTGTCCTGATCGGTCAGATGACAGGTTAAAGGAGAATTATAACGATGAAGAAGTTTATTATAACGTTATCCGCACTTATCATAACGGCACTCCCGTTTTCTGTTACGGCTTATGCCGCCGAAAACCTTGACCGTGACTACATTGAAGCCGAGATTTGGGACGATATGTGGAACGGCAAGGGTGATAACGGCATCGACTTTCCCGAGGCATCGTACAAGCACCACCTGCTTGACAAGTGGCTTGATGAAAACTACGGCTCGGACGAATACGACTGGTCCGAGCTTGGAGAGCTGAAATACGAATACAAGGACTACTACCGCAGTTACATCGAGGACTTTGACTTCAACGATGATGACAACGGCAACTGGACCATTGAAACACCCGAACACAGCTATTCTTTCACCTATTGGCAGGACAATTGGATCATGACAGATGAAAACGGCAACACCGTTGACAGCTTTCCGCCGTTCAGCACCTTAGAGGACGATGATAAAGCGGAGACCGCCGGAGGTCACACCATTGACGATAAGGGCAACGGCTCACCGAGAGTTGTAGGCAAGGTCACAAACGGAACGGAAACGGCTTCTGAGGGGCTTTCAAGCGGAGAGGGTAACGATACCGCCGACACCGCTTCAAACGGCTCTGAGAGCAACACAGGAGCTTCTGAGAGTAATCCTCTGCCGATCATCGCAGGAGTTGTTGCAGTAGTGGGAGTCGGTGCTGCCGGCTTCTATATAATGAAAAAGAAGAAGTGAGGGATAGCTATGATTTTTAAGAGTCATGAAACTGTTATAGTGCCTGACCGTGGAGAAATGCCTGTATGGTCTGTCGATACCGACACGCAGACGGTCACGCACGTTCACCCTAAAACATTCAATACCGAGGAACACCGCTTTTTCCGTGACTATATCCGCTATCATTTGCATTTCGTGGAAGATACTGATCCGGACCGCTTGCAGAGACTTGTGGATAATGGGGAAATCTATCAGTACCTCTCCGAGCTTGATACAAAGGTATTTGAAGCCCTTGACAGCCAGGAGGAGCTTCTGAAAGCGAACAGTTCCGAATATCAGCTTGAACTCGATAAGGGTGATCTCAATGCCGTGGGAGCTATCGGGAACGCTTTACAGCAGCAAGCGAGGGAAATGGTATTCAATACAATGATATATAGTAAGCGCCAACCAAACCCAACCCCTAAAGAGAAAAGCCGAGGCTTCCAATGAAACCTCGGCTTTGATTATTAGAGCCATCTACTTGTACTTTACTACCGGTTACTATACTTCTCTACCAACGGCTGTAACTCTACTTTACAGCCAATTACTTTACCTCACTGTAAGTTTGCTTACAGTATGGTGGAAGTGCCATGCTCCAAGGCATTACCGATTTAAGCTGTGTTTCAGTTGGATCCGCACCCCACTTGGGCAGGACGGTCAGCAAGTAAAGCAGATACCCGTACACATCTAACTCGTTTCTTTTGGCTGTTTCGATTATGCTCATGACTGCCGCGCTTGCATCGGCACCTTTTTCTGTGTCACTAAAAAGGAAATTCTTACGGTTTATTACATAAGGCTTGACAGTTCTCTCGGCAAGATTATTTGTCATTTCAACATCCGGATTGTCAAGGAACAGATACAGCTTCTCTTTCTGATTTTTGGCATAAGTAACTGCCGTGCCAAGGTTTGAACCTTTGCCCGGTCTGAGTGTATTTATGATCTCATAGGCTTTGTCGAGCAGCGGCTTCACCTTTTCACGGCGCATCTCCAGTATCTGATCTTCGTTAAACTTTGCTTTCTTAGCATCAGCTTCAAAAGCAAATGCTTTATCGATCAGGGCAACTACCTGCGCTGATGGACAAGTGGTATCGCCTTCGGGTACGCAGTCTAAGAACTTACGTCTTAGATGTGAATGGCAGCCCGCATTCTCAAACTTCCCGATACCGTATGACTGATACCCGTCTGTCTGCACCACTCCCGTGTAATCCCCGAGCAGTTCCTCAACAACTGTTTTTCTGCGGCTGTCCTTGTAGGTGTACAGCGCTATTTTCTTTGAAGCGCTTGCACCCGTGCAGACTATCCACATCTGACATTTTTTCTTGGAAGGTTTGCCGTCTATCTTCAAGACCCGTGTGGGAGTTTCATCGGCATTGAGAACAGGCTCACGATAAGTGTTTTCCCAAAACATTTTTATGACCGGTTCAAACCATTTTGCACCCTTTATGACCCAGTTTGCAAGTGAAGTGCGGTTCAGATAAATGCCCCTCAGCTTCCAGTATTGCTCCTGTCGATACAGAGGTTCTCCGAGCTGATACTTTCTCTGCATTATATCCGCGACCAGCGACGGATCGGGCAGCCCCTTTTCGATGACAGCGGCAGGTGTCTTGTTCTCCGCCTTGATTATGTTGGACCTGATCCCATTCTTATCGCAGTTTCTGCACTTATAGACCTTGCGGTAGTATTCTATCTTGTAGATCTTTTCGGGAATGACCGCAAGCCTTGTTGTCAGATATTCTTCGGTATATTCTGTAAGAGCATCACCGCACACACCACAGATACGCTGATTCTCGGGCAGATCAAAAACGACCTTTTTGGTTTCAAGGTCTGTTCTTATCTCATTTCTGCCGCGGTGCTTTCCGGTCTTTGCAGACTTTCTCGTTATCTTTTCTTCGTTAGGTTCCGACAAAGCTAAATTTGACTGTTCTTCGGCTTCATTGAAAAGTCCTTCAAATGAAAGCTGACCATCACATAGATATTTACCCTTTTCGCTTTTCTGACCAAACAGCATTTTATTGCGTTTAAGAACAAGCTCGGTAAGATGTTCTATTCGGAGGTCTTTGTCTTCATTCGATTTCTTTAATTCACTGTTTTCTTTTTCCAGTTCAGCTTTTTTCAATTCAAGTTCGGAACACTTTTTTGCGGCTTCTTCATATGCTTTTTTCAGTTCTTCGTATGTCATAAAAAGCGCTCCTTTTCTTGATTTTTTCAGTGGTTCCCGATACTTTAATTATACCACAAACCGCCCGATTTTTCAAGAAAAAGAACGCTTTTCACTGCTTTCCGGGCAGAGAAATATTGTCAACTTTTATGTGCAGATTTAGTGTTGGATATTCAGCATATATCCACACCACCGCTGATCTTTTTTATTGCTTTCGGCTGGTCGATAGACAGCCCCTGAATCAGCCATATGAATTGCTCTCTCGTAATATCCCTTACCTCTTGTTCGTTGCGTGGCCAGTTGAAACGACCATTTTCAAGCCGTTTGTAGAACAGCAGAAAACCGTCACCCTCCCACAGTAGTGCTTTCAGTCGATCCCTGCGCCTTCCGCAGAACAGGAACAGGCTATCCGAGAATAAGTCGAGATCAAACTTCCGCTGTACGATAGCAGCAAGGCCATCAATAGATTTTCTCATATCCGTATGCCCGCACACGATGTAGATATTGGCAGCTGACAGTTCTTTCAGCATTGGCTCAGTCCCCGAAGCAATGCGAGCACAATATCTCCGGATATATTCTGAGGCAGCTCGATCTCGATGCCGTTCTTGCGAATCATTATCTTATCCTCACAACTGCATTCCTTCACTGCATTCGCGATAACCGAATTGCTCGCATCCGAAACAGCAGCGGAAACACTTACCGGAACGATACTCTGATTTTCGCTTCCTTCGATAAGCTCGGTTCTGATCACATTCAACCTTTTGTAGTAGGTACTGATATTGATGCCGTTCTCATTACACCATTCTTCGACTTTCTTTCCGCTGCTCTGACATTCCTGTACCATTGCCGCCCATTCCTTGTGACGCACCTGCTTTTTTATCTCGCGTATTCTTCCCATGATATCTTACTCCTTTCAGGTTTCGATTTGCCTTCAGAGTAATTATATCATTTTTTTGTCACTTTGTCATTGGCTGGGGGTGGTTGGCGGTTACGATATATAAGTAAACATTAGTATAGCCGTTCAGCAGATTGCCGAACGGCTATATTATTTCACATTCTGTAGCGAACTTTGATTGTTTTTACTCCTTCTCTATTTATCGAATCTACACATCCTCCAGCAACTTTCATCATTCCCGTTACACTTGCATTGTTGTGTGCAATACAGATCGGAATTATATGCACATCAATACCTACGGGGGTGGCTTGACCCTGTGGATCTGTCAGCTGCATATGACCGACGACCATCTGAGTGTGACTGCAATCAACCTGTCCCTTTACACTGCACATCAATATTTCACCCGTCAGGTCAGCCCATACCTGACTCCAATTGCCTGAATGACGCCAAAAAATCGGCTGCAAATGGTTAGGGTCTAATGGCCCGTAATAACTATCTCCGGTACTGCCGATAACATTCCAAATCGGAGTACCGTTCAATATAAAATCAAAATCAATAAATGTTGAAGTCAATGGAACAGCAACAATACCGTCTGCATATTCTTCATCAGAAAACTCGGAATTATAAAGTTCTGAAAACACAAGCCCGTTATCAGTCTCCTTGTATAAAACCCAAGCATCCTTCAGCAAATTTTCAGAGAGCTGTAAACCCTGTCCTGCTGCCGTCATAGGCATTTCCATTCTTCTTAACATAATTTACTCCTTTCGCAACCGTCACTCATACTTATAATACTCTTCAAGCTGTTCAAGCATTTCGCTGATCTGACTGTCATTTACAGGATTTGTATATGTGGACGGAGCATCTTTATACACTTCTTCTGCTTTTTTTCTAAGCTCGGAAACATACTTATACAGGTCACTGTCATAATACTCCTGATAAGTACCTCTGTATCCCATGATACGGTTGATCTCTGTTCTTCTGCTCTGTCTTGCCGAGCGTATCTCCGATTTGTGAGCTTGCAGACGGTCGATAAGTGTCCTAAGCTCCTCCGAGCGTTTCACAGCTTCATCATACTGCTCTACGGCATTGGCAGCTTTCATTGCTTTCAGCGAATGTGCGTTTTCAGAGGTGATAACTCTAAGCTCATCAACGGTATCTTTCAGATCGTCAAGATGTGCTGCACGGCTTGCAATGTCAGCATTGACAGCGATAGACGAAATTGTTTCAAGGTATTCAAGCTCCGCTGCTTCAAACTCCTGCGCACTTTCTCCGAACATAGAGTAGTACATTTCGTGTGCCGCTGTCAGCATTTCTCTGTTTCGTGACAGAGCATCGAGTGCATCATCAAGTACAAGATCGGGAGTATCATCAGCAATTAACCTCAAAGGCTGTTTGTAAGGAACACTTGACAATTCGCCGTTTTCGAGGTCTTTCATGTCACTTGCGGTCTTGTCGGAAAAGCTGTCCGATATGCTGCCGATACCCTTGTTTATATCACCTGCAATGTCATGTTCCATGCTCCATGAACAGTTATATTCCTTGCCAAGCACTACAAATTCAGCCGTAAATGCAAGTGCAGCCCTTGATGTGCCGGCTTCTGCATAGGCTGTCAGTTTGCGGATAAAGAAGATCGAAGTCACAGAGGTTATCACGCTGTTGATTGCTTTGAGTACACCCTCACTCAGCCTTCTGGCAAACTCGACTGCCGCTTCGGCAACGGTCAGCGCAGCTTCGGCTATCGCAACAGATGCAATCAACGCGCCTATTGCGATCTCAATTCCGGCTATTTCAATTCCGTAGGGGACTGCATATACAAGCCGTTTCCAGAAGCCCATTCTTGAAAGCTCATTCCTCAGCGAATCCACCTTACGTCTGAGAGAGTTTACTTCATCATAGAGCTTGTATACCTTTGATTTGGCATTTTCAAGGGACTGCTTTGCGCTGTTGACCTTTTCACGGCATTTATCCACCGCATACATCAGTTTTTTCGAGAAACTGTTCAGCTTTTCTTCAAGCCCGTATGTGTCAAAAGAGATAAAAACACTTACTCCTGCACCGGTATATGCGGGCGCAAAGACATTTGAATAGCTTGCGCTCAGGCTCACCTTTGTTGTCATGCCGAGCAGAGAGCTTTCCAAATTGACAATAATCGAGCCTTGCTGATAATAAAGCTGTGCCTGTTCGGAGAAAAGACCGTTCAGTATAGAAATTTTGCCGTCAAAATAGAATGACACATCATTTTTTGAAGCCTGTAGATAGAATACGACTCCGTCACTTCTTTTATCAATAAAATGATATAAAAGGCTATTTTGCGGCAGAGGGATAGGACTTTCTCTGCTGAAATCGGAGCTTGTGATCTTCACAAAGCCCAGGTCAATATCCGACAGCATTGCAAATGCAAGAACTCCCTCGTTCTTCCTGAATGAAAACAGTGCTTTTATATCAACATTGAACACCCATATTTTTGCACAGAAAAATATTCCTGCACTTACTACGCTGCCATCCGCAAGAGTAAAACTTTCGGCAACATCGGAATAGTAAAACTGGGGTCTTAAAGATAGTTTTCCGTTTTCATCAATGTAATAATGCCGCATTCTGGACTTATCCACAAGCGAATAGCCTTTGTCGCTCTTGATCTGCCCCAAAGCAACAGAATTGGCACTCAGTTTAAATTCCACGTCGGCTACATTCTGATTGAAATGCTCGACTATCGCAGGAATATCCCTGTTATTCAGAATATCCGTTCTGAAATTATTTCTGAAATTAAAATCAAAATTGTCTATTCCTATAATATCAAGCGATTCAATCCCCGAAAAGGTAGTACCTGTGATACTTTCAAAAAGGTCTGAAAATTTGAGTGTACCTGTTGAAAAACTGAGAAGCTGAGGTTTCACTACCTCTCCGTATATCGCAAGCTGCACCGCACCATATAGGTACAATTTACGGAGAAACATTTCTCCCGAAAGTCCGAAGATAAGTCCGTTTTTACCTAATCCAATGGTCAGTCCGGCAGAGCCTAAATAGAATTCACCGAACAGATTGACAGGGTTATCCGCTAAGGCTGCTGCCGAAAGCATAACGTTTTCGGGGGAAAGCTGACAGCTTATGCCAAAGCTGAGTTCGGGTACAAAAGAAAATCTGAAATTTCCGTATGCATTGAGTGATGTGCTGTTTCCTGCCTGCGCCTGAAAATACAGCTTTTCTACCGTCAGTACATTGTTCTGAATTTTCGGTACGGATAATGCAAAATAGGCATCGTTATCATTTTTTCCTGCAAAGAATGCCAGTCTGTCAATGCCGAGGAGCTGATACATAAAATCATTGATAAAGCTCTTGTGTTTGCTGAAATCATAATCGGCATAAAGGCAAAAGCCGCCCTCGGAATACAGATCATCGGGCGGCACGATAACATACTTATTATTATCAGAAAGCAATCTCCCAATGTCAAGAGCCGCACCGCTTGAAGCGTAGAAATACAGCTCATTCAGACCGAAAAGCTCTTTTGCTTTCTGAATGTAGTAGGTAAGCCCGTCTGATGATTTTTCGTCTGTGATCTCTATCAGTACTGCAGAGCCGATGTCCGTCATTTTTATCAGCGACAGCTTTACGGCATCGGTGTTGATCTTCAGGAACTCATGGTCATAGCTGTTTCCAAAGGACACTTCTGCCGAAATATCTGTCAGGAAATCCGGCATAACAGGAGCAAGAGTGTCTGCAAGGTCTTTGCTGACCAAGCCAATCAGCTCGGCAGCGTTTTCATGCTCGACTGACACCTTGCCCTGTATGCAGTTCTGTCCTCGCTGTCTGCTATACGAAGCGATAGCATCATAACCGAGTACCTTACCTCTGATACCGATACTGAGTGAGAAATCTTTGATCTCATTGCTCATTACCGATCACCGACTTTAATACGCTTCGGGTTCAATAAGAGCCATATGTTCAAGGACTTTCGTTCTCTGGGTGTTCCAGATGTTGAAGCTCAGAGAGTCCACATTGAATATCTTAATATCCTTCGGCAGCAGCTCATCGGCAATGATCTGGAGTGAAAGGGCATACTCCACGCTCTTATCCTCCTTGCCGTCCTTTGTCTCTGACTTGATATTCAAAAACAGCATTTTCAGGCAGAACTTGATCTTGCTCCAATCAAGCTGAACAGGCTCGTCTGTTTCGGCAGCCAGTGCAAGCTGAACATCGTCCCCGACCTTTTTCTTAATATCGTCCTCGGTAAGACCGCCGCCTGCCATTTTGTTGAATTCCGCCACGATCTCCGAAACGGAGAGCTGAACATTGTTGTCAAGGTTTGACGGAGCAAGGAAGATCGCATAGCCGTTCGTGGTCTTTTGGTAGTATGCGCTGAGGTCAACACCCATGAGCATAAATCTGATGCCTACCGAAAGCTGGGGCTTTTCGTAAACTGCTAAAGTTTTCATCTGAACACCTCCATGTTCTTTTACTGTGTAACTTGCATTTTGAAAGATAGAGAAATGTACTATCTTTCATTTACAGTATATCACATGGAGTTTCAAAAAAAGCGGTACAAAATTTTGACTTTTTTAAATTTGTCTTGTCATTAAAAGAGGAACTCCCATTTTTTCAAGAGTCTCATTTATCGAAAAAATCAGAAGTTCCTCATTTGTTTCACGATGTTCTTTTGTCAGATACCATTTAACAACTACATCACCGATAATGCTGTCGGACAGGCAGTAGCCGTATTTGCGGAGAATAGAATCGGTTTCGTCAGCACTTTTTCCAAGAACAATGGCTAACGCAATGATCGTCTGTTTTGCAGGAATTTCATGTCTGTATCGTCTCAACATACGCTCACTGACCATTGCTTTCCTGCACAAGTCTCTCAGTTTGCCCTTATATCCGAGCGTTTCTATAATATCTCCGCCCTCAAATTCAAGTGATAGACCTGCGCTTTTGGCGAGAGCTTCGGCTTGTATATCAGAAAGAGCAAATAACTCTACTGCATTATTAATCACAGCATATACAGAACCTTTGGACTGTGTGCTATGGGAATTTTCAGACCAATAGGAAATATTCTGCTTTGTACAGCCAAGCAGAGAATATACTTTCTGTAAAGTTAAATGACGTTCTTTTTAAATAGCTCCGCATACTCACGGAGCAAATCTGTAAACACAGGCTCTAAAATAAGATTTCGCTCTGAAAGCCATGCATTGATGTACTTATGCTTTATTGTCATAGAATGTCTCCTTTCAGCCTTGATTACGATGGGAACAAAGCTATACGATCATGATACAGTTTTATCAGCTTTGGCTTTATCATCATCCAACAGTGAACGTATAAATTCGCTCACAGTCCTATACCCTTGTGCCGCTGCACGTTTCATAAATTCCTCACGCTCTGCCGGTGTTACCCTGACACGAATGATGAATTCTTTCTTGTTTTCGGGTTCTTTTATGTTTGCCATTTTATACCTCCGTATGTATCGTGGTGATTGCGGATATTCGTACAATTATAACTCAACTCCAATGCTGCGGAGCTTTTCTGTTCTTTCGGCAGACAATTTGCCGTTGGAATACAGCCTTTTCTGCCCTGACACCCAAATCGCTAACGGTTTTTCGCTATCCATGCTTCTGGGCAGTCTGCCGCAGTTCTCAATAAAGTTTTTTAACGCTTCATATTTATCCGACCACCCTCTGTCACCGTGAATAAGACATTTTATGTCAATGCCTAAGCTGTTGATTTTTCTAAGCTTATCATCGGAAAGTTCTCCCTTCCGCATGAGCTTGTACTGCCTTATGACCCAATATCGGAGATATGCACCTTCTTCGGTCGTATAATCCTCTGGGATTATTTTGCTTCCAAATTCGGATATATATTTTTTAAGTTCTTCAAATCCGATATTCCATGCTTCTTCTCTTGTTGTGGCTTTTGAGCCTTTGAAACTTGCAGTTATACCGTATTTTTCAAGCATCACTTTATGTTCTTCGGTTATCGGGCAATTCTTTCTTCTTAACAATCGTCTTTGCCTTTCGACCCAATCCCCGAGCTTGAAGCCGTCATCACAAATATAAGTACCGGTGAAGTCAGTATTTCCGTGTTCTCTCACATAATTCTCCAAGTGTCCGAAAGCAGTATCCCACAATTCGTCGGAATATGTTTCCCACCGCATTCCGAGAGAATCGAGCTGCCTAATCTTATCTTCAGACAGATTACCCTCCCTGCGGTCACGCCTTTGCTTAGTGAGCCAAGCGCAGAGCTTTCTGCCCTGAGCAGTCTTGTAGTCCTGCGGAACATTCAAGTCTCCGTTTTCTTCAAGATATTTCTTTGCTTCATCGAACATCTGCTGCCACAGATCTTTCGTAGGCTTCCAAAGCATACCAATCTCTTCAAGCCGTTTTATGTACTCATCGCAAAGCGTTCCTTTTTTATTCTGCCTGCGCTTTTGTTCAAGCCAGTAACCAAGCCTAAAACCATCATCGGTGATATATGTGATTGGCGGATTCAGATTTCCGTTTTGATGATAATACCGCACCGCATATTTATAGCCGTGTTCAAATTTATACTCCATCGTATTCCAGACCATGCCTATGCGGTCAAGACGGGCGATTTGCTCATCTGTCAGCTCGTCTTTTTTCTGCCGCAGATGTGTGATCCAATAACCAAGTTTCAGACCAGACGGTGTGATATATTTATAATCCATATACAGACTGCCATGTTCGTTGAAATACTCCATAGCTTCAAGGTAGTTTTTCTCCCACTGATCAGACAGCGGATTCCACACCATACCGATACTGTCGAGCAATTTTTTCTTTTCGGGTGTCACCACAGTATAACGCTTGTTTGCATATGCACTCCGCATACGCTGTAACCAAATACTGAGTTTCAGACCGTCAACAATATATCCTCTCGGCACATTAAGATCGCCGTTTTGCTCATAGTATTCTTTGGCTTTCTCAAAGTATCTGTTCCATATATAATCGAGGTGGCTGTCCCATACAACACCGATAGCTTCCAGCTTGTCGATCTGCACTTGTGTCAGCGGCTTATCGGTCTTGTCTGCATAGGCCAAACGCTGAATGGTCAGCCATCGCCCGAGAGCATACCCTTCTTCTGTATGGTAATTCGCCGGAATTATCAGATCACCGTTCTGCTCATAATATTCCTTTGCCTTTTCATACATAATATCCCATGAAGCGGAAAGCACTCCCTCCAGCTCATCAAACAGCTTGCGGCAGTCTCTTACTTCGTCAAGAACTTCAAAATGGTCGTTCACGATAACACGGCTATCTCCGGTATAGCGGTAATAGGTGATCGCTGCCTGCATTTCTTCTTTTATAGTGTCTATACTGTAAAGATTTTCGATATTATTTACAATGTCGAATATGACGGCATTTGTGGATTTGCTTGCACTCAGCGCACGACCTATCTGCTGCTTGTAGATTATGGGAGATACCGTAGGACGGAGCAGAATTACACCAGAAATGTCCTCAACGTGTACACCCTCGTTGAGCATATCAATGCAGTAAAGCAGTTTCAAATGCTCCGATCTGTCAGCTTTAAATTCAGCAAACGCCTTACTTGTTTCGGGATCATTGGAATATGCCTTGTAAATGTGCGGTTTGCAGTCTATCTTAGCAAACCAGCTATCAGCTTCCACAACAGCAATACTCATTGTTTCAAGACTGCTGCAAAAGACGATATATTTGCCCGATCTATTCTCAATGTGTTTATTAAAGATCACATCAAGTCCGTCAGCATTTTCCAAAGTGCGCCGAAGTGCTTCAAGATATTTCGTTGCTTCGTCACGAACTGCTTTGCTTTTTGCTCCAGCTATCTTTGTTTCATATTTTTCAAGCTCTTTCTGATACGAATAGACTGTCAGAACGTATTTCGGCGGATTTAATATTCCCCTTACGATAGCTTCGCCAAGTGTCATTTCACTTGCAACATTGCCGTCAAACAACTCGTCTGTCATATCACGCTGATTGTCAAGATAGCGTATTGCAGTTGCAGACAAACCGAGGACAGGCACATCGGGATATGCTTTCAGGACAGCATCAACTCCGGCTCCCCAAAGCTCCGCACCGCACCTATGAAACTCATCGAGAATTATGTAATCAGGCTGGATCTCCGCTATTTCGTCCTTTGTTACGTTCATCAGTTTTGCATAGGTGTAAAATTTCACGTTCTCCGGCTGATAGCCGTCAGAAGTCTCGGCAAGATTTTCAAGCTGTGTCTGATAGATATATTTTGACGGAGAGAGCCAGCATATCGTTTTATCGGGATTGTCCTCGCAAAGCTTGAAACCTATGAAACTCTTGCCCGTGCCGGTAGGGTGGATCACGGCAGCCTTGCCGCGCTCGGAGAGCATTGTTACAGCGGCATCATACGCTGTCTTGTTATGCTCAAATAATTGCATTGCCATGTGATCCACCTCTTTTACAGTTTTATATTGCCACACCGACCTCACGCAGTCTCTTTATCTGCTCATCGGTCAATATATTTTGTTTTGCTTTATTCTTCTGATTATTTATCCAGACCGCCATAGGAAATTCGTCTTTTCTTCTCGCCGAGTAAAACGGAAGTCTGCCCTTATCGGCAACAAAGACCTTTACACGTTCAAATTGACTGTCCCATTGGCGTTCCGCTGGGCTTTTCATATCCTGCGATATACCGATTTTTGCCAGCTTTTCAAGCTGTTCGGGAGTGCGTTTTGTTTTTACAAAACCCTTTACGATTTTTGTTTCGTTTTTTATCCACGCTTTTAAATTGCCGTCGGGAGCTTCATGATCATCGGGAATGTTTGTAATTTCACCGTGTTCAGAATAATACTGTGCCGCCGCTTCATACATTTTATCCCAATGCGATCTTTTGACATACAAACTGAGCTGTAATATCTGCTGTATAAGCTCTGTCTGCTCGGTATCCGTGATACTCCCTGCATTTAGCCTTGAATGCTGGTTTTTTATCCAGTACATGATACGGATACCCTTGTATTCCGTATCGTCTGTAAGGTCGTCGGGATCGTGCGACTGAACATATTCCAAAACAGTATTTGCTTTATCGAACCACTTTGGCTTTCTTTTTTCACGCTTCGTTGACCTATCCTGCAAAAACGGATAGCCGATAGCAAGGAGCTTTTTCTTTCTGTCCTCGGATAGTGTGCCGTTCCTATCGGCTTTTCGCTGATCGGATACCCACGAATAGAGGTCATAACCGCTTTCGCTTAATGTACCCTGCGGAAAATATGTTATGTTGTTATCATCAAGATATTTCTTTGCTTCACGATAGCGCTCTTCCCAGGCATCGCTCTTTTCAAGGCGTACACCGAGCTTTTCAAAATGCTCTGTATGCTTTTTGGGCAGTTTTCTTTTACGATATTTCATCTTGCAATTAGCGACCCATCTGCCGAGTTTATATCCATCCTCACAGACAACTTCGCCGTTTACTGCTTCAACACCGTTTTCGGCAATAAATTCTTCAAGGTGCTGAAATCCCTGTACATAGGAATTTTTGACACGCTTTTCAAAAGCATTGTCCCAATCCATACCGACAGCGGTCAAACGCTCCTTATGGTCGGCGGACATATTGCCGTCACGATACTGAGCCTTCTGCTGTCTGAGCCAGATGCCAAGCTGAAAATCACCGACTGTATAATTTTTCGGTATGTTCAGGTCTCCGTGTTCCTCAAAATATGCTTTTGCCATTTCAAAGCGTTCATTCCATTGTTCTTCGTATAGAGAAGTGCCGTACCGAAAGCCGATAGCTTCCAGTTTTGCAAGCTGTTCGGTAGTAAGCTGTTTCTTACGTTTTCCCTCGGCGATCAGCTTTTGCTCGTTGAGCCATTTACTGAGCCAAACGCCGTTGACAACATATTTTGCAGGAACGTTCAAATTGCCGTGTTCCTCAAAATAAGCCTTTGCAAGCTGATACTTTTCTTCCCACGGATCAGACTTTTCAAGTGTAAAGCCTATCTCACGGAGCTTTGCAATATGCTCTTCGGAGATACGCCCCTGTTCATAAAAATCACGCTGGCGGCGAATCCATCTTCCGAGCTGTATGCCGGTTTCCGTTTTGTAGGCGGCAGGCATTTCAAAAGTACCGTTTTTCTGATAATAATCACAAAGAGCCTGAAAAGCATCGTTCCATTGCTTTTCGTATTTGGTCTCCCATATCATGCCGAGTGCATCAAGACGGGCTATCTGATCGTCAGTCAGCTCTTTTCGGGCTTTTCCTTTTCCGAGACGGCTGCTGCGTAAATGATTCAGCCATTGACCGAGCCTTATCCCGCTGCTGTCAACATAATTGTAAGGCATATTTAAGTCACCATGCTCACGGTGATAACGCACGGCGGCAGCATAGTTTTCTTCCCACAAATAATCAAGCACAGCCCAGACCATGCCGATTTCTTCAAGTGCCTTTACACGTTCATCGGTCAGATAATTGCTTTTGATACCGCTGCTTTTATATACACGGAGCTGTGACAGCCATCTGCCGAGAGTAACACCTTCGCTGTCAACATAGGCAGCCGGTGTAAGAAGATCGCCATGCTCATCATAATACCGCTTTGCCGCTGTGTAATAGCGTTCCCATGCAACATCTTTTACAGACTCCCAACGCATACCAAGGGAATTCAGCTTGTCGATCTGCACCTGAGTGAGATTGCCATTGACATCGCCCTTATACACCCTGCGCTGTGTGAGAAGCCAAAGACCGAGGGAATATCCTTCTGGTGTAAAATACCTTTTGGGAACTTCTATATCACCATACTGCTCATAATATTTCTTCGCCTGCTCATACATCAAGTCCCATGAAGCTGAAAGCGTTCCCTCCAGTTCATCAAACAGGCTCTTGCAGTCCGCAACCTTATCGACCAGCTCAAAAGTCTCGTTGACAACAAAGCCTTCGCCGCCGTGAGAACGGTAATACTGGATTGCTACCTGCATTTCTTCCTCGATTGCATCTATGCTGTACAGGTTCTCAATATTGTTGACAATATCGAAGATAACGGGATTGCAGGACTTTGAAGCAGACAGCGCACGACCGATCTGTTGTTTATATATTATGGGTGAAATGGTAGGGCGGAGCAGAATAACGCCCGATACATCGGGAACGTGTACGCCCTCGTTGAGAGCATCAATACAGTATAAGAGCTTTAGGTGCTTCGGCTCGCTATCTGCCTTAAAATCAGCAAATGATTTGCTTGCAGTCGGGTCATCGGAATAGACCGAGTAAATATGCGGTTTTTTATCGACTTTTCTGAACCATTCCTTTGCTTTTTCCATCATATCCTGCATATGTTCCAGATTAGCGCAGAACACGATATATTTGCCGGCTCTGTCCTCAATATGTTTATCGAACAGCACATCGAGATTTTCAGCCTTATCAAGCGCACGGCGGAGAGCTTCAAGCACCTTTTCGGCGGCATCTCTTGTAGCCTTGTTTTTTGCGGAGCGTACACGCTTTTCGTATTTCTCCAAATCTTGCTGATACGAAAATATCGAGAGAATATACTTGGGCGGAGCAAGTATTCCACGGACGATTGCTTCGCCGAGGGTCATTTCACTTGCGACATTGCCGTCAAACAACTCGTCCGTCATATCACGCTGGTTATCGAGGTAACGAATAGCTGTTGCAGACAGACCGAGAACAGGTACATCGGGATACGCTTTCAGGACAGCATCTACGCCTGCGCCCCAAAGCTCTGCGCCGCACCTGTGAAATTCATCGAGTATTATGTAATCGGGTTTGATTTCGGCAATTTCGTCCTCTGTTACGTTCATCAGCTTGGCGTATGTATAGAACTTGACATTTTCCGGCTGATAACCGTCAGAAGTCTCGGCAAGGTTTTCAAGCTGGGTCTGATAAATGTATCGTGAGGGTGAGAGCCAGCAGATAGTCTTGTCGGGATTGTCCTCACATAGCTTGAAGCCGATGAATGATTTGCCTGTTCCTGTGGGGTGGATCACGGCAGCTTTGCGGCGCTCGGAGAGCATACGGACGGTTGCTTCATATGCTGTTTTGTTATGCTCAAATAGGTTCATTGCCATAAAATCCACCTCGGTTTCTTTTTAAAAAGCACCACTATGGGTGCTTTGTTAAATCATATTCTTGTAAGAGTCTTTATTTCTGAAAGCACCCTTTTTCGGTTTTTTGTAAGCATAAGACCTATCCTGTATATGAACAGGAACGGGATCAATATTTTATGTTTATAGAAGAAAGGATAGCTTGCCCTTATTTCAGGCAATGTAGGAAAAAGCCTTCTGCATAGGTACTTTATCTTCGATGTCAATGTTTTATCAACCGAATTGATGACCCTATTCTCAGTTGTTCCGTATGTTCCCGAGAATATGTAGTAATCAAGGAGCTGCTTTTCGTCAGTATCGAGCTGGTTTCCGCTAAATACTTTCATAGCAAGATTTCTTCTCTTCTGTTCAAAATCTGCTATATTCAGCTTTTCAAGTTCTTTGCGGATATATTCCATATCAAGTTTATCCGAAAAGTGATTCAGAAAAACATAGGTGTCAACTAAAGAACGCAGTCCGGTTCCTCCTTTGATGAAATGCTTGTGTTCATGAGCTGTTATAAACACATAGAAATCCTCATTAGAAAAATGAAAGCCATAATTACTATTATCATCATGCAATAATTTTGAAACTATATTGCCATAATAACTGTTCATTGTTTCATTATGCGCAATACCAAATAACTCCGTATGCATTTCAAAGTTACATACAGGTTTCTTTATAAAAGCTAAATCATGACCGGAATCATCATGTTGCATCACAAAACCTAAGTCAAGCATAATTTCTTTAACTGTTTCGATATATGACTTCTCAAAGAGTATATCATTATCGCACATTTGGCGCATACCGACCATTGGATAAAGGTTTTGCAGAATTATACCTTTAAGCGGCATATACCAAATACCTGCTTTTTCAAGCTC
The DNA here is from genome assembly GCA_937894495.1 of uncultured Ruminococcus sp. Classification (GTDB taxonomy): domain Bacteria; phylum Bacillota; class Clostridia; order Oscillospirales; family Ruminococcaceae; genus Hominimerdicola. Next base: position 24,620 of record CALCRR010000155.1, read on the forward strand.
AGAGATAACTTTTTCTCGCTCAATATCCATCGTTATATTTTTTCGGATAGCCTTGCCCTTTTCCTTCCTGAAACGTTCATCTTTAACCCCGGCACTTTCAAGGGCATAGGCAGCTATTGCTGTAAGCGAATGAGTTTTGGCAACAGAATATATTTGAGAAAGAGCCATTTTCTCTATTTTTTCTTGCGAGGGTATTTTATCATTTAATACGCATCTTATAAGGTATATCAAATAGTATGCGGATTGCTTGTAGTCATGTTTTGTCATAATGTCACGCTATAATGTCAAATAATAGATGTAAGAATTAGTCACGCTTAAAAATATCTACTGCAACACTATCAATCCGTTCCTCATTCCGCAGTTTCAACTTGACTTTGATCTTGGTTATTTCATATATTTTAAGTTAATCTTGCTAAAATGTGTCGGAAACAATTCCGGTGGAGCGAAAAAGCAGCATGTGACAACTCCAGAGCTCGTAAACAAATAACTCAATTTTGTCCATCACTTTTTAAGATTTGAAAATACTTGTTTCAATAAAGCAAGGAGTATTTCGTTCTTGATAATAATCAACATAATCCCATATAATAATATTGAGCAAGGAATAATAACGCATAGTCTAATAATGTTATCCTCTATCAAGGGAGAAACTAATTGATAAAAAATCACAATCATAACAGTTCCCAATAATGAATGTCCTAGATTCGTTAATACTATTCGTTTGTCAAAGTATTTTGATTTATCTTTTACACTAATATAACAAATAAATAATACTAGGAATTCTGAAATAACTGTTGTAATTGCCGCACCAATTGTTCCCCAAATCGGAATAAAAAAAAGATTAAGCAAGAAATTTGTTATAGCACTTATTAATGTCGCAATAAGATTGTCCTTTTCTTTTCCTATAGTAACATTTAAACAAGCAGTTATTAGCCCACCAAAAATAGCAAATATAAGTGCGATTGACAAAACTCGTAATGAATCTGCCGCCTCTACATACTTTACTCCTCCAAAAGTTACCACAACATCATCTGCTAAACAAATTAGTCCAACTGACGCTGGAATCAAAATAATAGAGAGTATCCCCCACGTCTTAGAATAAAGCAGTTTATACTTTGGGTAGTCGTTTTCTCCAACAAAATATGCAAGTCTAGGAACTGTAACAGCATATATTGCTCCTAAAGAAGCTTTAACTATACTATACATCTTTGCAGAAACTGAATACAGTCCGGCATAATAATCTCCTTTATACCAACCAAGCATTGTTATGTCGAAATTTACATAAATGGAGACAGCTAAAGTGTTGGCAAATAAAATCAGCAATGGTTTAATATGATGGCTAATACACATATGTCTAGTAAATCGAAGATTAACATATCGCTTACAATAATACCAATTCAGTAAACATACAATACCACTCGGTAACACTGTCAATATCGCATAGACTAAATAATCCTCTGGTTTTTTTATAAGTAAAAAAACTAGAACAAGATTGATAATGTATATGATTATTGTTCGTATCGTTATAAAAGCAAAATCTTCAAATATAGTATTTACCCAATCAATAGAAAAAACCTGAAATACTATCGAAAACCCAAGAATTAGGAATAATATTTTGTATTCTGAAAACTTATTGATACAGAACACAGAAACGGTTAGTAAAATACATGATAACACAGTGCTAAAGATGTTAATAGAAAAAATCTGTGATACTAATTTCGAAAATGCTTCTTTATCATCGCGCACCTTTGAGCCTTCTCTAACCGCATATGTTGATATACCCAACATTGCAATCATTGTAAAATATGAAACAATAGATGAAATATATGATACTTTTCCTACTCCATCTGTATCCAAAACATGTAGTATATACGGATATGTTATTAAAGGGAAAAAAACCGACATCAATGTTTTTATTACATTTAACGTTGCATTAATCTTTATACTTTTATTTCTCATTAAATTATATTAAGCCCTTCTATAATTTAGATAAACAAACGAACAATCTCAAGGCAAGTCTCATATATAACCGCTGAACATCCATCCGTAGCTATCGAGATGTGGGAGGAGTATATGAACCACTTTGATATACATCACAACTGCATATGTAAATCTCGTTGTCATTTGTTTGTGTTAACACCACTATGCATTTCAAATTGCATAACTATTCGTGATAATTTTATGGAAAAGAATCTTGATAACGCTACTCGGTATTGTTTTAAACTACTGATTTAAGTATGAGGATGTCTGTTTATCAGCAAACAGCAGTTTTCTAAGCTTTATAAACCATTTGGAATCCCTATTTAAGCCCAATATATATGACATTTTTCTTAGAAATTTACGCACAAAACTGATATTATTAAAATAGATTATTACATGCTTAGAATTAACTGAATTTGTTATCAAAAAAACACTTAATAATCTTTCTCCCATAAAGGCTAGATAACGCCTATGATATGGTTCTCGTTCAACATCACCAATCCTATCTTTTACCTCAAACAGAACATCAAATAGGAATTTACAATACTGTTCAAACCCTGTTTTATCAGTATAAAATAATTCTCCACCTGAACACGTGTGTTTTCCATCTTTTGATGCACCATTTGAATGATAGAGCTTTTTCCATGATTTATAATAATCGGTAAACCGTTCTTTCAATATTTGTTCTAAAACTAACATATCCTCCGGATAAGTATGTGGAGGTGCGACACTTGGACTACATACAATCCATGAATTGCTTTTTGATTCTTTGAAAAATTTCTCAATCTGCTGATCTGAAATATCTAACCTTTTATTATAATGACAGAATCCAATTATATCATTATCGTTGAAATCTACATTCTTCCATATCCAATACAAACCAGATAATTCTCCCCATAAAGGATTATCTTTAGAAATACTATAACCAATATCATCACGCAATTCATAATGTATGCTTTCATTGTTTTTTCTACAGCAAGCTCCAACTTCTATAGGACATACATTTTTTTTACCAGCTTTTATCCAAGAAGTATCTTGCCCAAAAGTTGAAACATATAAATATATCATAATTGACTCCTCGATATTGTCTTTATTATCACATTGATAATTGACCTTTAATTCCTTTTTTATAGTCTTTCAGACCTTGTATTACTGGTTTTGATTGAAAATCTCTTTTAAGGATTCTAATTAGTAAAGAGACTATAAATAACGTTTTTCCATAAGGTTTCTTAAGTGCATATTGGTCAATAACATACAAATTGTTTCTAGTGTAATAGTATTGTGTGATGAAGCTTCGTGCCCCAGTTGAGCTATTCTCTTTATGATATATTTTGGACGCATTGCAATAAATAATTTTATATCCGTTTTTCATTACCCTGCAGCAAAACTCGCTATCTTCTGCATATAAAAACATACTCTCATCCATATATCCTATTTTTTTAAAAAGATCTGTTGGAACAAGCCATAAACAACCCGTGGCAAATGTTATTTCATTAACATAATCCCTATTATCATGATCAATCTCTCCGCAATGCAGATGATTAACCATGCCACTATTACAATTGAATGTTCCACCTGCTGAATTAATAATCTCTTTTTTATAATAATAATTGATTTTTCCTGTAACGATGCCTATTCCTCTTTCTTCTTCCGCATGTCTTATCAAAACACTTAAGAAATCTTTTTCAACTACAGTGTCATTATTCAATATTAAAATATATTTTGAATTAAAATGCTTTTCAGCATATTTAATACCAATGTTATTTCCGCCAGAGAAACCATGATTAGCATTCTCTTTAAGATAAATGCTATTGTTCATAATATAATGTAGATCGTCAGCAGATGGTTCCTTTGGCGAAGCGTTATCTACAACAATCACATTAAAATTATCATATTCGACTTTTCTCAAACTTTCAATGCATTCTACAGTATCTCTATAACTATTATAATTTACTAAAATAATTGACACATGTGGGCTCATTTTTCTTCTTTCCTTTTAACCTGTATGTTATTTATTGTTTTCCAAGTGTGGAATAATTAGTGGAATAATTAGTTCACTAATTATATCCGTTAGGATTGTTTTTTTGCCAATTCCAAGCATCTCGGCACATATCCTCAAGAGTTTTCTCCGTCTTCCAACCGAGAAGCTGTAGCGCCTTATCCGCATTAGCATAGCATTCAGGGAGATCACCGGCTCTCCTTACACCGTAAACATGATTGACCTTGACGCTGTTAACACGCTCAAATATCTCAACTATTTCTGTAACACTGTATGGCGTACCAGTGCCCAGATTGATAATCTCCATACAATGATTTGCAAGAATATAGTCGATAGCCTTGACATGACCTTTAGCGAGATCAACCACATGGATATAATCACGGGTGCAAGTGCCATCTGGTGTAGAATAATCATTGCCGAAAATGGTTAAGCATTCGCGCTTGCCAACAGCGACCTGTGTTACATAAGGCATAAGATTATTTGGAATACCCTGCGGATCTTCACCGATCATACCTGATTCATGTGCGCCTATAGGATTGAAATAACGCAGAAGTATCACAGAAAGCTCTTTATCAGCTTTTGCAGCATCTTCAAATATCTGCTCCATCATGGATTTTGTCCAGCCGTAGGGATTAGTGCATGCCCCACGCTTCATCGTTTCAAGATATGGCACAGGGTTTTCTTCGCCGTAGACTGTTGCACTCGATGAAAAAATGATATTTTTCACGCCATATTCCTGCATTACTTCCAACAGCGATAATGTAGTATCAATGTTGTTGCGGTAATACATAATAGGCTTTTCAACAGATTCTCCGACCGCTTTCAATCCTGCAAAATGAATTACAGCGTCTATCTTGTGATTGCTGAATATTTCGGAGAGTTTATTATTGTCACGAACATCAACCTGATACAACTTTACAGTTTTGTTTGTGATCTTCTCTACACGTCTGATAGCTTCAGGCGAGCTATTTGAATAATTATCGGCTACAATTACATCATATCCTGCTTGAAGAAGCTCAACTGCGGTATGTGATCCGATGTAACCTGCTCCGCCTGCTAATAGAATCGTTGACATTGATATTCCTCCGTTTTATACTTTGACTCCATTTTTACCATAGTTGACAATGATAGATTTGAATAATAGTTTGTATACTCAAAAATCAACATCAATTAAAACTCAAAGTCCATAAAAGCGATTATAATATACTATTGAATCAATCTCTATCCTCTTGGTGAATTATCTCCCAGTTATCCTTCCAAATAGAATCAGCAGGCACAACGCCCCTAACGCAGGAAGTCGGATAAACATTGCTGTCCCAGGCGATAACAGTTCAGGGATTGCCAACCGCATTACAGCCGACTTCAACATAGTCACCTATCATCGCGCCGAACTTCTTGATGCCAGTCTAGACCTTCTCGCTACCGTCACGAACGATAACACTCTTCTTATCGGACTTCACATTCAATGTGATCGAGTCTGCACCCATGTGGCTGAAATAGCCGAGAATGCTGTCAGATATATGACAATTCTTTTCTAAAAAAGAGATTTTATGATTAAGAAGCGGATTATTATTCATTGATTTGTATTATATAATTCCTAAGTGCATCCTGCCAAGTCGGCAGCGGCTCAAACCCGTTCTCAACAAGCTTAGACTTGTCAAGCCTGCTGTTGAACGGACGTGCAGCCTTAGAAAGCCCATACTCCTCCGTAGTAACAGGAATAACCTTAGTAGACAATCCCGCCTGTTTGTATATCTCGACTGTGAAGTCATACCAAGAAATATACCCACCATCATTGGTAGCATGATAATAGCCATATTTCTCAGTTTCAGCCATATCGACAAGCAACCTTGCGAGGTCATAAGTATAAGTCGGTGTACCAATCTGATCGTTGACAACACGCACTTCGGGATATTTCTTCCCGACATTCAGCATTGTTTTAATAAAGTTTTTACCGTTCAAGCCAAATACCCATGCAATACGCACGATGAAATACTTGGCAAGCGTATTGGCAACCGCAAATTCTCCATCGAGTTTGGATTGACCATAAACATTTTGTGGAGCAAAGTCCTTGCAATCAGGTTTCCACGGTTCTGTACCCTGACCATTGAAAACATAATCCGTTGATATGTAGATCATCTTGCAATCAAGTTTCTTGCAAACATTTGCTATGGACTTTGTGCCGTTCACATTTATCGCTCTAACTTTTGGGATATTCTCCTCGTCCTCAGCAGCATCAACAGCAGTCCACGCAGCGCAATGTATTACAACATCAGGATTCACTTCTGTAATGACTTTCTCAACTGCATCAGCATTGGTAATGTCAAGCTGAACGTAGGGATAATCTGTATCGAGATTATCAAGAATATCCGAGCCGACAGCTTCATATCCACGCTTAGCAAGCTCATTCATTACATCATGCCCGAGCTGACCTCCGACTCCGGTAACAAATGCTTTCATCATACAGTACCTCTGTTGCCGTACATCTTCTCATAATAGTTCTGATATTCGCCGCTGATGATAGTCTCCCACCACTGACGGTTTTCAAGATACCATTTTATTGTTTTCTTAATGCCGTCCTCAAACTTCGTTTCAGGCAGCCAGCCAAGCTCATTGTGAATCTTTGTCGGATCAATCGCATAACGCATATCATGACCCTTTCTGTCCTCAACGTGAGTAATAAGGCTCTCAGGCTTGCCAAGCTCCTTACAGATCAGCTTTACAATGTCGATATTCTTCATTTCGTTATGACCACCAACATTGTAAACCTCGCCAACTCTGCCATTATGAATGATAAGATCGATAGCACGGCAGTGATCCTCAACGTAAAGCCAGTCACGAACATTCAGCCCTTCGCCGTAAACAGGCAGCGGTTTATCCGCAAGTGCGTTGGCTATCATCAGCGGGATAAGTTTCTCGGGGAAATGATAAGGTCCGTAGTTATTTGAGCAGCGTGATATAGTCACAGGCAGACCATAGGTGCGGTTATATGCCATAACAAGAAGATCTGCACCAGCTTTTGAGCTTGAATATGGACTGCTTGTATGTATCGGAGTTTCCTCAGTAAAGAACAAATCGGGACGATCAAGCGGAAGATCACCGTAAACCTCATCAGTAGAAACCTGATGATAACGCTGAATGCCATACTTGCGGCAAGCATCCATAAGCACCTGAGTACCGAGAATATTCGTCTGTAAGAAAATCTCAGGGTTTTCGATAGAACGGTCAACGTGGGACTCAGCCGCGAAATTTACTACAATATCAGGCTTTTCTTCCTCAAACAGCTTATATATTGCTTCACGGTCACAAATATCAATCTTGACAAATCTGAAATTAGGATTCTTCATCACAGGCTCAAGTGTTGAGAGATTGCCTGCATATGTCAGCTTGTCCAGACATACGATTCTGTAGTCAGGATAGGAACTTAGCATATGAAAAATGAAATTGGAACCGATAAACCCAGCACCGCCAGTTACAAAAATAGTCATGTCAATCCCTCCTTAAAACTCAATCTTGGATTCTGCAAGCGAAGGGTGTACCTTATCCTTTTCGCTGAGAATGATCTCGCCAACAACAGGCCAATCAATTCCGATAGCAGGATCATTCCACATGATACCACCCTCATCCTTTGGATGATATAACTCATCGCACTTGTACGCAAACTCCGCATAATCGCTCATCACAACAAATCCGTGAGCAAATCCACGGGGAATCATGAATTGACGCTTATTTCCCTCAGATAGAATAACGCCTACCCACTGACCGTATGTGTCGCTGTCCTTACGCAGATCGACAGCAACATCAAAAACTTCGCCTTTCAGAACACGAACCAGCTTTGCCTGTGGGTGAGTTTTCTGAAAATGCAACCCACGGAGAACACCCTTACGAGAACTGGACTGATTATCCTGAACAAAATCATAATTCAAACCTGCATCTCTAAAATCCGATTCCTTATAGGTTTCCATGAAATAGCCACGATGATCGCCGTAGGTCTTGACATCAATTATGTACACGCCTTTTATCTTTGTTTCGTTAAAAGTAAAATTACCCATTTTTTGCTGCTCCTTAATAATGTATCTTGCCCTCGGCAACCTTTTTGAGATGACTGCCGTATGGGGATTTTCCGTATTTCTGAGCCGATCTCATAAGGCCGTCCTTATCGATCCACCCATTAATAAATGCAATTTCTTCGGGAGCAGATATTTCAATGCCCTGACGGTTCTGTACCATTTGAACAAAGTTTGTAGCATCAACAAGGCTGTCCATTGTCCCCGTATCAAGCCACGCAAAGCCCCGACCGAGAAGTTGAACATCAAGAAGTCCATCATGGAGATACATCTCATTTAAAGTGGTGATTTCTAACTCACCACGAGCAGATGGCTTAACCTGATTCGCCTTTGCACTCACTCCGGCAGGATAGAAATACAGACCTGTTACAGCATAGTTGCTTTTAGGATTTGCAGGTTTTTCTTCGATAGAAAGAGCCTTGCCGTTCTCATCAAAATCCACAACACCAAATCGCTCAGGATCGGGAACGTAATATCCAAATACCGTTGCACGGTTATTCTCCTCGGCATCTTTCTTAGCAGCACGAAGTATGCTGCCAAAGCCATTACCATAGAAGATGTTATCACCAAGCACCATTGCACAGGCATCATCAACGATGAACTCCTCGCCAAGAATAAACGCTTGAGCAAGTCCGTCAGGTGAAGGCTGTACTTTGTAGCTTAGATGGATGCCATACTCCGATCCGTCGCCAAGTAATCTTTCAAAGTTTGGAAGATCGGTAGGTGTAGAGATAATAAGTATATCCTTTATCCCTGCAAGCATAAGTGTTGACAAGGGATAATATACCATAGGTTTGTCATAAACAGGTAAAAGCTGTTTTGATGTTACCATTGTTAATGGGTAGAGCCTCGTGCCGGAACCACCAGCTAATACTATTCCTTTCATTTAGCGTCACTCCCAAAAAACTTATCTTCCAACATCAAACACAAACAATGATAAACAGGCAGATGAAGCTCCTGAATCATATAAGTCTCTGCATTCGGTGCTTTTATACACACATCAGCAAAAGCAGACAGCTTGCTTTCTTTAATTCCGGTCAAGCCGATAACTTTCAGACCTTTTGCTCTCGCAGCCGTTGCTGCATAAAGAACATTTTTACTATTACCGGAGGTCGAAATACCTAACAGAACGTCGCCTTTATTGCCGAAACCATTTACTTGCTGAGCAAAACAAAGAAGCGGCTCACAGTCATTCATATAAGCGGTCGATAATGCAAGATGACCGTCAAGTGCAATAGCGGGCAAAGCCCCCTGAAGATTATCAGCAAGAACGGTTCCCAATTCTTCATCTGCTGCTTTCAGTTCTGCGGCATATTCATCGGAAACTTTTCTGGGCATTTTGAAACCTTTCATCAGCTCCCCGACTATATGTTCGGAATCAGCAGCCGAGCCACCGTTTCCACATACAAGCAGCTTACCGCCGTTAACATAACATTCTTCCAATATCAGATAAGCATCAATAATATCCTGTTTTACTGATTCAAGGCTCGAATACCTTTCGATCAAAAAGTCAATATGCTTTTCGAGACGTGGCTCTAACGTTCTCATAATCTATCCTTCTTTCTTATAGATACTTTACAAACTCATTTAGAGTATTAATCGTAACATCTTGTGAAAAGGTTCCTTCTCCGATCAACGCAGTTTTGCAGCCTGCTGCTATGCCGGCAGAAATGTCGTTTTCACCGTCACCAACCATCCAGGACTGACTTAAATCAATGTTGAAATCATCAGCCGCTTTAAGAATCATTCCCGGCTTTGGCTTGCGGCACTCACACTCTATCTTTAACTCAGGGATTTCACCTTCATAGCCCTTGTGAGGGTGATGAGGACAATAATATATCCCATCTAAGTATGCACCCTCCGCACCAAGAAGAGTTTCCATTTTATTGTGTATCTCGTTAAGCTGGTCGTATGTGACTTCGCCCCGTGCAATTACAGGCTGGTTGGTTATGACTATCGCAAGATAACCTAAAGAATTGATGGTTTTGATCGCTTCCGATACGCCGTCAAGCAGCTCAAATTCATCAATATTTCTTAGGAAACCAACATACCTATTTATAGTTCCGTCCCTGTCAAGAAATACGGCTTTTTGCTTGTTCTTTAGATTCTTTGCCTGAACACGACCTTCACGATAATCAGCACATACCACTTCATATCTGTCAGGTGTTCCCATATCCTTAACATATTCCGGACTATCATAACAGAACATCTTACCGGTACCGCAAAGAGGCTTTAAAATCTGACGGTCAAGATCAATCTTCACTATTTTTCCACTACTATCCTCTGTTCCGACAAGCTCTGGATCGATATTCAGCATATCAAGAACTTTAGGACTGATAACATGAAGACCTGCATTAACTCGATTTCTATACCACTTAGGTCGTACATCTTCTTTTGTAAGCCATGTATCAACAGCACCATTCTCATCAGCTATCAGCACACCGCTATCATAAGGGTGGCTGTTCGGATGCGTAAACAGCGTAACAAGTCCGCCTTTTGCTTTATGGTAGCTGACAAAGCGATTAAAATCAATGTCAAAGATTGAGTCGGCATTCAAAAGAAGAAAATCATCATTCAGCTTGTCCCTAAGCTTAAACAATGCACCTGCATTCCCAAAAGGAGTTTCCTCAATGAAATATTCTAATTTAACACCGAATGAAGTCCCGTCACCAAAGTGATTGATGATATGTTCCGCAAGATGAGAAACCGTAATTATTATATCGGTAAACCCCTGATTTCTGAGACATTCGATTTCTCGTTCCAAAACAGGCTTGCCTTCGATTTTTATCATTGGCTTTGGAATATCAGAAGCAACAGAGGAAATCCTTGTTCCTTTTCCGCCAGCCATTATTATTGTTTTCATTATTCTTTTTCCTTGGGTGTATATGTTTCGGGTGTATAATGGATAACTCTTGTGCCGCCATTTTCAAACTCAAACGGTATGTACATTAAATCCTTCATCGCTTCTTTTACCGCCTGCTGTTTTTCAGGCTGAACATAGAATACAAGGAAACCGCCGCCACCGGCACCGAGTAGTTTTCCGCCGAGCGCTCCGGCTTCAATACCTTTAGCATACAGTCCATCAATACTGTCTGTGCTAACTGCTGATCCCGTCTGTCTTTTCAGTTTCCATGTATGGTCAAGAAGACGACCAAAATCATCTAAGTCAGAGTCCTTATCAGTCAAAACCTTTTCTGCATCATCTACAAGTGACAGCATCTCTTTAAGCTGTGCGGTCTTATCTTTTGCACCAAGGTTATTAGCCTGCTGAACAGCAGCAGAGAAACGAGTAAATCCCGTGAAGAACATTAAAAGATTATCATTGAGCTGTTTTTTTCTTTGAGGATTGATGATAACAGGTAGTACTTCATAACCATCGGCATTAAAATTGATACGATTAAAGCCGCCGTATGATGCTGCAATTTGATCCTGCCAGCCGCCTGCTTCATTACAGAGAACTCGTTCTAAGTAAATTGCTTCATCAGCAAGTTTTTTCTTGTTTGCGTATTTACCTTTGAGTGCATAGAAGGCATTTAACATACCAACAGCAAACGACGAAGATGTTCCTAGTCCGGAACGTGCCGGAAGATCAGCCTCATATGTAAGACGTATTTCATGCATATCAAGCATTTTCATGGCATTGCGTACTGCCGGATGAACGATGTCATCTATACTAGTTACACGTTCAATTTTTGAATATGATAATTCTGTACTGTAATCAAAGAATCTGGGAAGATGTCTGACGTTTACATAACAGTACTTGTCAAATGTTGTGGACAGAACTGAGCCACCATATTCTTTAAAGAAGTTTTCCATATCTGTTCCACCGCCGAAGAAGGACATACGGAAAGGGGTTTTTGTAATAATCATTGCACACTGACCTCCGTATTTACATTTTGATTTTTCACCATATTAGCTACCTCTTTATCACGCAAATCTCTATATTCAATAAGGACTAGTGCAATAAACACAGCACTCCCTGCATCAATAACATAGTCTGTAGAGCAGAAAAGCAGAAAATAAATCAAAAGTGAAATTCCGAAACCTATATTTGAGATTTTTGCACGATTTTTCAACATTCTTAAACCTTTGTTAATCAGAAAATAAAAATAGAAAAAACTAGCCAACCCTATTTCCGCTATGAGTGATAATGCTGCTGAATAAGAGCCCATGACGTAATCTACACCGTAGTATCCGTTATCCATAAATACTTTTGTGAAATTATTCCAGCCGCAACCAATTATCGGATAGTTTTTGATAATTTCAATAGCAAATTTCATTCCCTTAACTCTACCTAAGTTTGCGCCTGACACGTCAAATATACTTAAAAATCCATCTTGAAATGCAGCTAATAGTTTTGATATAGTAGGATTATTTCTTCCAAAAAACAGAAAGCCAAATACAATAACCATGCCAGCCAATATGGCTAGTATTATTTTAGTAGCATTTTTACCATTTATAATCATTATATATGCAAAGAAACCAACTAAAAAATATGCTACCGAAGATGAACCTGTAAATGCCATCATGAATGTTGTCATTACTATGTAAAGAACAAATAGGATTTTATTCTTTTCTTTAACGAACTGTCCAAGTGGTATAGCAATTATTGCTAGAAAGCGCATAAGATGTCCTTGCTCTTTAAACAATCCTCGCGCACGAAAAGAGTTACTCAAATACATTGTACCTATTCCACTCTCAGCTGGAAAATACTTTGCAAGATCAAAAATCACTCCACTATTGTATAAAATCATGGCATAAACTGATATAATAAAATTTGCGATTACGCCAATAAAAAGCCCCCAATATAATGCATTAATCTCCTGCTTTGATTCAATGATTGACATTATAATGGAAAACTGAAGCAACAAACTAATTGTTCCCACAAGCCATTGGTAAGCATTTCCTGGGTTGAATAAAAGTACTTGGATAATTGATAAGAGTATAAATATACCAAGATACAATAGGTCCTTAGTCAAATAATGGAGAATTCTAACAAATCTTCCATGAGAACTCATAATACAAAAAATCAGCAAAACTATGGCGAGAACATTTGCTATCATAATCGGGGTGGACCCTACTACAAATGCACTCAAAATGTTTGAACATGATACAGACCCGATTATAAACAATAATATAGATCTTATATTTAGATAACGTCGTTTTTCTTCCATAGTTAAAAACCTCGCAACTATATATCAAGATCGGCAAGCATACTACGTATGGATTTTTCCCAATCCAAGTTCTGTTCATAATAATCATAAATCATTTCTTTCATTGTATCTCCGATTCTTGGCACTTGAATTAGTTGTTCACTCAAATCATCTACAGAATGAAATATCGCACCTGTAATTCCATTTTCTACAAATTCGGTAAGACCTTCTAAATCAGATACTATTACCGGTTTGCCGAAGTAATAAGAAATAGACAGCACTCCACTTTGCGAAGCCTCAATATATGGAAGAACTGTACATGCTGCATTTTCAAAAAGCCATATCATTTCTCCATCAGAGATATAACGCTTGACTAATATTATTGATTTAGGGTACTTATCAATTAATCTTTGTTCCTCATCTGTAAGAGTACCTCTACCAGCAATAACTATTTTATGATTTATTCTTTCTTTACCAATTTCATAAGCTTTTAATAGATTAATAATTCCCTTGTACTTATCTAATCTACCAAAGAATAAGATATAATCAGTGGCATTTTTTATTTCCATTGGTTGTTCTGATATTACATCTGGCACATGGGCTCCAAGTCTTATTAAAGATAATTTATTTGCGTACTTTGGTCTTTTTTTCTTATATTTTGTATAAGAGCTTTTTGACATCAATACAATATGATTGGCTCGTTTTAAAGCACAGTTTGTATAAGGTCTTTTTATCATTTCTTTTATTTTTGATAAACTAGAATTATATGTTGGGTGTGTTTCAACATCATGTACTGTCATACAGACTGGTACACTTTTTGGTAGCCCTAGAACAATTCTTGAAGTAATAAGATTAGAATCACATACGTAAACTAAACTAGGATTATACTTCATAATTCGTTTGGAGATTCTATCATACTGCTTATCAAATGGAATCAACGAGCTTTTTCTTTCATAAGTTTCAACATTTTCGTTTTCATTAAGTTTTGCTTGATCTGGAACAAAAACGACAGATTCACCACAAATCTTACGAAATTCTTTTTTCATTTGAAAAGCTAACTGCAATACACCAACATCATAGTTAGAAGTCAAAACTACTATCATATTCTTCTCCCTAAACATCATATGAATAAACATTACAAGTATATTTTACAAATAAAGACTTTCTTCATTTTGATATAATTAATCTAATTAAAATAGTTTTATTTTTGCATCTCGTTTTATACAATGCTTAATGTAAAAATCTTCTAAATATTTAGTCGATTTCCCAATTTCATAGCCTGATTCAACTACGTCATTTAAACAGTTTATTCTGTAAGGATTATTTCGTATTTTCATTATCTCAGAGAACCATTTATCATAACAATCTGATTCAGGTGTAATTGGAAGGTAAGTAACACTTTTTGAAACATCTACTTCTGAAGTAACATTATCGGATAGAATACATGGTAATCCTGCAGTTTGTGCTTCAACAACTGTAAGAGGAAGTCCTTCAAATTTTGATGGAAAAGCAAAACAATCCATAGCAAAGAGGTAATCCTGAACATTACTTTTTGTTCCTGTTAGCACTACTCTATCTTCTATGTTGTATTCTTGAATCTTTTGATTTATTCTATCAAAACAAATACCGTCACCAACAAGTAAAAGTTTTATATTATGAAATAGCAAGAATCTATTGATGAACAAATCCACTAAAAACATTTGATTCTTATATTCATCAAAACGACCAACGTGTCCAATTACAAAAGAGTTTTCTAGCTGATATTCATTTCTTATTGTATTTCTTATTTTTTCATTAAAAGTAAAACGTCTAATATCTATGGCATTATTTATTATGTCATAATTACTCGATTTTGTGATATTACTACCAAATCGAGACAATCCAGCATCGTTTCCACAACTAAAAAAGTAATCAGCAGTTTTTCTAACTTTTAATGTGAATAATCTATATAAAACTGATTTTATTGTCAAATCTCTGTTTCCAACACTGTGGCTATGTGCAATGGTATAACATCCAAATGATTTAGCAACATTTAAATAAATATGAGCACAACTACCTAAATGTCCATGAACTATACTTATCTCAGGATGTTCTTTGAAAAAGATATCTAATATCCGTTTATAGGTGAAATAATTCCTAACATTAAAGTATGGAACATGAAAAATCCTACCACCTAAACTTTTGATTTCATCATCAAAAAAACACTTTTTCCTTGTATGCACAAGAAAATCAAACTGAACCTTGCTTCTGTCGATGTTTCGATAGAGGTTCATTATCATGTTCTCGGCTCCACCACAGTCCATGCCGTGAAGTACCTGCAACACTCTGATCGGTTCTGCCATTACTTTATCCTCATTATAATCGTCTGATCCTATATCACGGATCCGTATTTATCTCATCATGTGATGTCTTGCTTTCCTCCACACCGGCTGCATCATAAAGGTCATGCTTTATCTGACTGCTGCTGATCTCCGGGGTTCTCGGAAGATAAACGACCTCTACACCTTCTTCTTTAAGAAAATCAAATTTACCCTTCCAGTCATCACCCATAACAAAGGTATCAATATGATACTCGTGCATATCCGTCCTCTTTTGCTGCCAGTTAGTCTCCGGGATCACCAGATCAACATAACGTATCGCCTCAACAAGAGCCTTTCTCTGCTCGTATGTGAAATAACACTTTTTGTGCTTTTCATTCCAATTGAACTCGTCTGATGAGATGACAACTATAAGGTAGTCGCCAAGTGCTTTTGCTCTTTTCAAAAGGTTTATATGACCGTAATGTAAAAGGTCAAAAGTGCCGTATGTAATAATTCTTTTCATAATAAGGTACTCCTAAATTTAGTTGATTTCACAAATTACAATTATCGCTTGATAAGTTCAGCAATTCTATCTACTGCCTTAACTGCGGCACTGCCATAATAATTTACAAATTTATTTCTGAAACAGATAGTTTTATTACGCTCGGTCTGATCGTCCAAGCACTTGATAACGTGTATCAGTTCTTCCTCGGTTTCAGCACCGCTCAGATATTCTCTAATATCAAAATACATTCCACGCTTGCTGCTATATTTATCATAGTCATATGTAAAATGCAGCATCGGCTTTCCTGTAATGGAATAATCAAAGAAAACGCTGGAATAATCGGAAATGAGTATATCAGATGCTATAAACAACTCATTCAGGACGGGATAATCCGTCATATCCCTAACAAACTCGTTTTCATCAATACTCATGACCTTTGAAACTTCATAGTGAGCACGCATCAATAAAACATAGTCGGAACCTAAACTATCCTGCCATTTCTTCAGATCCATAGGCGGAGCCATAACAACGCCGAGGTTCTCATCTTTTTCATACTCACGGAAGGTGGGACAATACAGAATGACTTTCTGCTCGGGCTTTATTCCGAGCTTACGTCTTATGCTTTCACGCTGTTCTTTGGTGTAATTTGCAAGAATATCGTTTCTTGGTAGTCCTGCCTCCAGAAATCTCTCTTTAGGTATTCTAAAAGATCGTGAAAAAATCTCAGTTTCAAATCTGCCCTGAGACATCATTACATCGACTTTACTGTCACCCTTTGATTTGAATGATTGATTGCCCGAATTAATATCCGTACCCATTTTTTTCATGGGAGTACCATGCCAAGTATTAAAATAAACGGTATGCTTACCTTTGAAGTTCAATCCTCTTTCTACGGAAGAGTTAGTGACCCATACTCTTGCCATAAGAGCAGTGATAAAATAATCCAAGCCATCTGTTTTGATCTTCTTTGCACCTTTAACAGTATATTTCCCCGGTTGATGAAACGCCCATACAAAGTGGTAACCCTTAAATCGTGGATCACGCCGCATAGCTTCATATATTGCTTTAGGGCTGTCATCATATTTTCTTCCGGCAAATGAATTAAATAGTATCAGCTTGTCATCTGGCTTAACAAAAAGTTTTAACATATTTATTGCAGCACTCATTGTGTAATAATAGGCTGTATACGCAGCTTTGTTATATTTGAGAAAATTGACTATTCTCTGTTTCAAAATTTAACACCTCACAACAAGTGATTTATAGTTTTTTCCACAACTTTCTTCTTATCAAAAACCTCAATCATATGCTCCCAGCCGCACTTACCCATCTCAGCCCTGATCTCAACAGGCAGTTCAGCAAACTTCTTCATGACCTCATACAGGCTCCTCGCATTCTGCTTCTCGCAAAGGAAACCACTCTTGCCTTCAACCACAGCTTCGAGGCAGCCGTGAATGTTGCTGGTGATGACAGGTCTGCCGCTGGCTGCACATTCAAGGTTTGTATTTGCCATGCCCTCATGCCAAGAAGGTAGAACGAAGCAGTGGCAATTCGCTATGAACGGGCGGACATCATCTTGAAAGCCGTGATAATTCAGCCAGCCCTCTTTTTCAAATCTGTGAATAATGCTTTCGTAATTCTCCTCATAGCCGCCAAGAACATCGAGAGTGCAGTTCACACCGTTCTTTCTCAGCATTCGCATAGCCTTGAAGAGCTCGTTCACGCCCTTTTCTCGCATGACTCTGCCGATGAAAAGAAATCTTACAGGCTCGCTGTCGGTAGGGTAGTCTATGTACGGAAACTTTTCAAGGTTGACGCCTGCGCCGTTGAGCAGGCAGGTCTTGTTCTTAGGCACGATCTTCTCGTCAATGAAAATCTGCCGGTTCTCGCAGTTTTCAAAAAAAACAACCTTTGCCTTTTTGAGTGCAATCTTATACATAAGTGTTACCAGTTTTCTCAGAGCACCCTGCTTCTGAAAAGCTGTTCCAAGTCCTGTGATATTCACAGCATAAGGTATCTTCAAAGCCCTACACGCTAAACTACCATATATATTCGGCTTGATCGTATATGTAATGACCAAATCTGGTCTTACTTTCTTCATCAGTTCATAATAATAGACAAGGAGTTCAAAATCTTTAATGGGATTAAGCCCTCTGCGGTCAACAGATGCGTAAATAAATTTGCAGCCCATCTTTTTTAACGGCTCTACAAGTTTTCCGTAAGGTAGCGAAATATAGACCTTATTATCTTTTAATAACTCCTCAATCAATTCTTTGCGGAATTGATATAAACCAACGTCATAATTCGCAAGTATAAGAATCCTCACTTTATCACCCTCGCAGGCACCCCAACATAAGTGCCTTCTTCTTCAATATCCTTCACAACAACAGCACCTGCACCGATTATGCAGTTATCGCAGATTGATATGTTATTTGAAACTGTAGCCCCTGCGCCGATCCATGTTGACTTACCAATAATAACTGTTCCACACAGATGTGAACCAACAGCAACATGGACAAAATCCTCAACAATACAATCGTGATCGACCGAACTGCAAGTGTTTATGATAACGCCATTACCGATTTTTGCTCCCGAATTGATAACCGCACCTGCCATAATGACAGTGCCAATTCCAATAGTCGCATCATCAGCGATTACTGCATCGGGGTGAATAAGTGTTACTAACGATTTATTTCTAAGCTGTTCCTGAAATCTTTTTCTGATTGAAGCATTACCGATTCCGATAAATACATCATTTTCAATTTCAAACGCCTTATCAGTTTTTCCAACAACCGGATAACTGCCGCATTGAGTCAGCTTTTCATTATCATCAAGAAATCCTATATCATCATAACCACGGAGCTTGGCAATGTCCGCAACAACTCGACCGTGACCTGATGCGCCAATTATTGTCAGTTTCATACATTTATACCAGTTCCCTTAAATTCTTCCATTGTCGCCTGTCCCTCTTGATTTATACCCTCTCGAAGAAGTGTAGACTTGACTGTTTTAATGATTATCGAAACATCTTTCAAAAATGTTATACCGCCTCTGACATATTCAACATCGTATGTAAATTTATCCTCCCATGACAGAGCATTTCTGCCGTTTGCCTGAGCAAGCCCTGTTAGTCCGGGACGAACATCATGCCTATGCTTTTGTTCTTCATTATAAAGCGGAAGATATTTTACAAGCAGCGGTCTCGGTCCTACGACTGCACAGTCTCCCTTAATTATGTTGACCAGCGACCATAGCTCATCAAGCGAGGTCTTTCGGACGAATGCGCCGAACGGAGTGATACGTTCCGAATCGGGAAGCAATTCTCCATTCTCGTCTTTCTTATCATTCATAGATTTCAGTTTGATAAGCTTGAAAATCTTTTCGTCCTTTCCGGGGCGTTCCTGAACGAAGAACGGATTACCATTTATATCAATCGCAGTAATAATCGCAGTTATAATCATCACAGGACTAAAAACGATCAATGCACCTGTACCGAGAAAACAATCCAGAGGTCTTTTTACAAACCTCTCATAAACACCATACGGCTTGTGCCGAAGCTCCTTGCCATATTTTTTCAGTTCATCAATTCTCTCACCGATGAAAGCTATGCCGCCTGCAACCGCCGCAAGAGCTGAAATACAGCCAACTATTTTCAAGCCACTTTTAATGTACTTATTCATTCAAAGCAACTCCTGATGATCTGAATAATAATATCCTGCTGTTCGTCAGTCATATTTATGTCAGACGGCAAACATAGACCTCTGTTGAAAATATCTGCTCCAACATCAACAAAGCCATTTTCGGCAATGTAGGCATTGCTTCTTGCTCTGCCATTTCCCTGTGCAGTTACAAATGGATTATTTATGTATATAGGCTGCATATGCATCGGTTTCCAAATCGGTCTGCCCTCTGCATTGTACTTAGCAAGAGTTTCAAGTATTTCAGTCGGGCAAGTCTTACCGCTTTCATGAACATATAATGCTTCTCGGTCGCTTCTTACTTGTCTGCACATTGCTTCTTCATTTATCAGCATACATGACAGCCAGTAGTTCGGCTCTGAATTTTCAGCATCATAAGGATTCATTGTTACGGGCAGATCTTTAAAACCTTCTTTGTATTTGTTATAAATATGATGTTTTCTTGAAATGTGTTCCCCGAGAAAGGGGATTGCTCCTCTTACCACGCCCGCCACCAGATTAGAGATTCGTGCATTATAGCCCAACTCTTCGTGTTCATACCACGGAGCTGCTTCACGGCTCTGTGTAGACCATTTTCTTATCTTGTCAGCATCTTCCTTATCATTGCAAAGCAACATACCTCCTGTGCTTCCGGTGATGATCTTGTTGCCGTTAAAGCTGATAACGCTGTAATCACCGAAAGAAGCAGTCTGCTTGCCCTTGAATGTTGCACCAAGACTTTCGGCAGCATCTTCAACGATCAAAGCTCCATGCTTATCGGCAATCGCTCTGATCTTATCAATTTTAGCGGGAGTGCCATACAAATGTGCGACAACGATAAGTTTAACATCGGGATACAGTTCAAAAGCCTTTTCGAGAGCGACCGGATCCATATTCCATGTATCACGCTCAGTATCAATAAATACCGGCTCACCGCCCTCATAAGTGATTGGGTTCACGGTCGCATCGAACGTAGTGTCCGAAGCGAATATTCTCTTATTTTCTAAAGCCCCGTGACCCACTTTCGGAATGCCATATATTTTCTCACCTGCAAGACGGATAGCCAAATGAAGTGCAGCCGTACCACAGGAAAGAGCAACCGCATATTTAGTTCCGATAAACTCTGAAAGCTGCTTTTCTATCTCATTGATATTTTCACCTGCGGTGGTTATCCAATTCTTGTCGAACGCATCGTGAATCCATTTCAGTTCATCTCCATGCATTGTAGGCGATGCCAGCCACACCTTTTTTTCAAAGGGTTTAAAATCCATGTTAAACTACTCCCTCTACATTATGATACTTATAATAATGCCGCTTCACCGGCATAATTGAACGGTTCATTGGCTTTAGTCTCTTCAACTTCAATGATGATCTTATCATCTTTTGTATACAATGATTTTATGGAATATCTCTTTGAAAAATCATGTGCCGCCAAATCTGCGCCCGTCTCAAAGTATTCTTCCTTATTATTGCTTATCAGCAATACGGGAGATTTTATTTTAGCTACAAAACTTTCAAGTTTAAATGTCATCATATTCACCCTCTCCCCGATGATATGCTAAACTATATATAGAACATCTTCGTAAAGCCTAACACTTCACGAAAATACGTTTTTCAACAAAAATCGACCTGCAAGTATATTTTGAACTATAAAAAGCAGACCGACATGATAAATTTTAATTATATAATTTGCCAAATCGAACTTTATCCGATATATCACGATTTGTATACTGTTTTATTCTATCACAATTTTGCAACAAAGTCAAGCGGCAAAATCAATTTCCAACAAAATGTAGCAACATTCAGCGAAATTAACGAACGGAATTTGAAAATTCTTAAAAAATTGTTAGTTTTTTTGCTTTAAAAATATGAATACCGTCAGCGGTATCGTCAGGAGGAACAAATATGTCAAAGAGAGGAAACAACATTTATCACCGCGCAGACGGGCGCTGGGAGGGCAGATACTACGCCAAAGGCTCAAAGAAATACAAGTCCGTCTATGGTAAGAGCTATACAGAAACAAAGGAAAAGCTCGATAAGCTGCGGAGTGAAGTTCTTGTGCCGTCAGTAAGGTGTCTGCTGCTGGTGGTGGATATTCTGAAAATGTGGCTTGAAGCACGGAGACCGTCAATCAAGGAGAGCAGCTATGCCGGCTACCGTCACAAACTTGAAAAGCAGCTTATCCCGTATTTCGGGGACATGAAATACTGCAAGCTCGATCTTATTCAGATAAACAAGTTCATCTCGGATAAATTCAGCGAGGGACTTTCTCCTAAGTACATAGCCGATATGGTAATTATGATGAAATCGGCGGCAAAGTGGGCTGAGATCAATCACAACTATGCAAATCTTATCAGAAATGCGGAGCTTCCAAAGAAAAAAAGCAGGGAGACCGTCATTTTCACTCCAGCGGAGCAGAAGCAGCTCCTTTCCACCATCAATAATGAACACACAAATACCGGTTGCGGAGTGATGCTTACCATGTACACGGGTATGCGTATAGGAGAAGTCTGCGCCCTGAAATGGGCGGATATTGACTTTGATTTGAAAGTCCTCCATATTACGAAGACAGTTCAGCGCATTCCCATCTATGGTCAGGAAAGTAAAACTGCCGTCAAGGTGACAACGCCGAAGTCCGATACTTCCGTGCGGGATATTCCTCTGCCCGATTTTATTATCAATATGCTCAATGAATACCGTGGAAATGACAGCGAATACATTCTCTCGGGAACGGAAAAGTTTGTAGAGCCGCGCACCCTTGAAAACAGATACAAGGCTCTGCTCAAAAAAGCAAATGTGCCGTCACTCAAGTACCATGCGATCAGGCACACTTTCGCCACAGTCGCTTTACAGCAAAATTTTGATGTAAAAACGCTGTCTGAGATCCTCGGACATTCAAATCCAAATATAACAATGGCAGTCTATGTCCATTCCTCTATGGAAAGAAAAAGTGCCTGCATGAATCGTCTGCAAGCACTTGTTTGAAGTTTTATACCGTCACTATTTGTGTCGGTGATTGTTTGAAAATGTTGAAATTTGCGCCTTGAATGTCATCATATTCGATAAGTGTTAGGCTTTACGACTTTTTTATTATATACCGAATATATTTCGCAGAAACGGCAGACCCCACGGCGGAGTCTGCCGCCCCACGAACTTCAGACCCATTGGGAATGAAGTTATTTATTCAAGCCCGGGCTTATTTTTGTCTTTTGTCTGGGTTTTCTTTGGTGCGGACTTCTTTTTAGCGATCCTCGCCGCTTCACGCTTTAACTGCGCCCTCTGGAAATAACAGGTCTGTTCACGTTTAGGCGCGTTTTTCTTTGCTTCGGCAGCCGCCTGATTAAGCTCCTGTGTCAGCGTTTCAAGGCGTTCTGACTTGCTGTCAAGCTCTTCCTGCTGGGGAAACGGAGATGAAACTATCTTCTGTGCTTCTTCGTAGTCCACCCTCAGCTTTGAAAGATTGGTCTTGACCTGATCTATACGGCGGTCGATGTTGTACAGCCCTGCTTCGATACGATTGAGATTATGTGCAAAACTGCTTATAAGCTGTGCCGTATGCGTGTGCTGTCCTTTCATGGAAGCTGTCATGCCGCCGCCCATTGCGGGACTCTGCACCGTGACCGACAACGGAAAGCCTTGAAATTCTCCGACCTTGACGGGTGTATCGGCGATCTTTATTGCAAGCACAGCTTCTTCAAGAGCCTTTGCAGCTTCCTTTTTGTCGGTGTACTCGGTCTCGCCGATCTTCATTCTGAATACGGGGAGTTTTGTTTCGGGGTCGATAGGCAGAGCCTTTAATGCTGCCCTGTCAGCCTGCAAATTTGCAAGCGCCGTTGTAAGCTGTTCCTCTTTCATGGGGAATGCATTTATCTTATCCTGCATTTCATACACGGTATTGGCATACTCGGAAGCAAGGGTTTTCAGCTCCTTGACATCGTTGTCGAGCATAAGCTTTTCCTTTATTCGCTCATCTCCCGTGCAAAGAGCCTTTATCTCGGAATAGGTAAGAGCCTGCTGGTCTACGTCCTCGCATCTTCTGGCAGGGGTCTTTGAAGTCATGATCTGTGAAATGAATTTCTGCTTGTTTTCGAGCGTCTGATAAGAATAAGCGTCAAATGTGCCTTTTGTTACATAGCGGTAGATCTCTACATTTTTATTCTGATTGCCTTGCCTGATGATTCGCCCCGCGCGCTGTTCAAGGTCTGCCGGTCTCCACGGAATATCAAGGTCGTGGACGGCTATCAGCTTGTCCTGAACATTAGTGCCGGTGCCCATCTTGGCGGTAGAGCCTAAAAGTATCCTCACTTCACCCGAGCGCACTTTTTCAAACAGTTCGCTTTTCTGTTTTTCGGTTTTCGCATCATGGATAAATGCGATCTCCTCCGCAGGGATACCCATTGCGACGAGTTTGTCTTTTATATCGGTGTACACGCAGAAATCGCATTCTTCTTCAAGAGAATCCCTCTCCGCAGCGGACTTGCTGTCATCGAAAATAACTTCTCCGTCCTCATCATATTTTACTTCCTCGGCGCTCTTGTGAGGTACGCCCAGATCACAGAAAATGATCTGTGTCAGCTTGTCCTCAGCAGTCTCCGCATGGATACGGGCAACGTTTTCGACACAGCGGTTGAGTTTGGTGTCAGGGTTGTCCTCAAAGGCGGGGTCGATAAGTCTCGGGTCAAGTCCCAGCTTTCTTCCGTCCGAGGTGATTTTGAGCATATTGTCGATTGACGGGTCAACGTTTCCACCGTTTATAGCATCTGCTCGGTCGGCAAGCTCCTGCACAAGTTCTTTCTGAAAATGAGTAGCTTCTACCTGCACCACCTTGTACTCGCAGTCGGGAACATCAAGGTCAAGGGTATCGGCGGTGCGAATGTCCGCCACCTGCTTGAACATAGACATAAGCTCCGGCAAGCCGCTGAATGTGGCGATACGGGTACGCTCCTTGAAACGGTTTCCCGCAGGGGCAAGCTCCCAGTCGGTGCGCTGCTCCCCAAAAACTGCCGCCGCCTAAAATGGCAGAACGGAAATTAAGTGATAGCAAAACAGCTATATTTCGGTATAATATAAATGATAAGGGCTATGTTCTCCGTGACCGTGTGTACAGAGAGAATAGCCCTATTTTTCTTTTCAGACGATTATTATGTTTTCGTCTGTGAGGGGAAACTCTTTTCTCTATAGCTTCATCAAAATTCACCAATAGTATAACTTAATTTGAAATCTCCCCAGTGAAAAACGCTGTAAAAATTTCGGGAAAGCATTGACAAATCTATGAATTTGTGCTATAATAACAACATTAGCGAGGGTTTACTGTCGGTAATCGGTAAATGTAAATTCTTTGTAAACTTTATGCAGAAAGGGTTGACAAGGTTATGGTTATGCGGTATAATGC
>CALCRR010000156.1 GCA_937894495.1 uncultured Ruminococcus sp.
GCAGTGAGACTATACTCAATAAGTATGAGCTCAACACCACGGGGCTTGAAATAAAACGCTTTGTGCGCAATGATGAATGGTTTGAGTATATCTATAAAAACCGAGGGGGCTATGAAGACGAGCTGAAAGAATTTGACATCATCATAGGTCCTATCGCCAACGATACTATTTACGATACCTGGGGCATAACCACCAGCGGCGCTCTCAAAAAGGAGCAGGCGCTTGCACTGCTTACCATAGGTCCGCTTTATGAGCAGATAGTTATCAAGACAGAGAAAGCTGCGGCTCAGCTGAGGTTTTTATCCGCTGAGGTGCTCGATAGCGGCGTGGTCGCTGCCTACAGGGCTGCGGTGCGCTCTGAGGAGGAGAGCTTTCAGGAGCTTTTCGCCCAAAAGCTTGACCTGCTGACCGAGGATATGCCATAGCTGACAAACAGCGCTTTAATAAACTGTATATCTTCCCCCGATCTGTACGAGGGAAGATATTTTTTGCCGCTGTTATTTATTTTCAGCCTGACTGGTCTGTTCAGTGTTTTCGTCCTTTTCAGGCTTTTCGCCCTTATCGGACTTTGCATTGCCTTTTTTGTTAAGCCTCTTGTGGATATTGTCGATATCCTCGGTGGTGCCGCCGCCGTTATCATCGGGAGCACGGAATTTGCCCTTTTCTACCAGCCGCAGGAAAGCATCAACAACGTCGCCTGTGAGCTGAGTTCCCCTGACCTCGCTGACGATGGACACTGCCTTGTCAAAATTCATGCGCTTGCGGTAGGGTCTGTCGGAGTACATGGCGTCAAAGGTATCTGCAACTGCGATTATCTGTGCCACACGGGGGATTTCATCGCCCTTTAAGCCCTTGGGGTAGCCCTTGCCGTCGGGACGCTCATGGTGAGCGCCTGCGCCTATGGCGAGCTCGGGCATTATGCTGATATCTTTAAGGGTGTTGTAGCCCAGCGCCGAGTGTGACTTTATTATATTGAACTCGGTATCGGTGAGCTTGCCCGGCTTGTTGAGCACCTCGGGAGGTACGCCGACCTTGCCTATATCGTGCAGCAGGGCTATGTTGTAATACTTCTCCACCGTTTCTTCATCATAGCCAAGCTCACGGGTAAGCATTGATGTGTACTCTGCCACACGGGAGGAGTGACCGTTGGTATACTTATCCTTCATATCTATTACCTTCGCAAAGGCTTCAACTATCTCACGTATCAGCTGTTTCTGCTCTTTTTCCTTTTTGAGGAAGCGCCTTGTCCTGCGGTCGATATAAAGCTTTACCAGCACCGCCACCACCGCTAATGTCAGAAATACGCAAAGCAGCAGGAACCACAGCTGCTCATAAAACGCCTTCTGCTTGACGATAACAATGTTGAGCTCCTTGCTGCTCTCACGCTGGGGGTCTTGTATCTGCATATTAAAGGTGTATTCGCCGCCCCGCAGGTTGGTGTAGTCTATAGGCACAAGGTCGCTGCGCTTGACGATGGTGCTTTTCTTCTCAAAGCCCTCTAAGCGGTAGGTAACATCGGGGTCGATAAGGGAGTAGTTGTAAACATAGCTGTAGATAGTCACCTTGCTTACGTCTGAGGATATAACGAACCTGCCCGATGAGTCGGGATAAACCGCCGTGCCGTCAGCCTCGATAAAGGGTATCGCCATTTTAAGGTCGTTCACGCTCTCAAATGGCTCTTCGATATTGACCTTGCAGACGCCTGTGGTGCCTGCTATATAAAGGTCACCCTCAAGTGTAAGCGCACTGTAGGAGTTTGAGGTGGTGATGATAGGCAGACCGTTTTCCATGCCGTAGTAGCGTGGATTTATCTCGCCGTTTTCCAGCATCTCATTAACGTTTGCCACATACACGCCGTTGCTGCTGAGCACCCACATCTCTCCCCTGCTGTTCTCATACAGGTCAAAGTTGTTTGAATACGGGAACTTTTTAATGGTAGAGACCTTATTATCCTTGGAGATATAGCCTATGGAGTTGCTGGTGACTATCCAGACCACCTCTCTGGTCCTGTCTCTTTTTAGTCTCATTACCACATCTGAGCTGAGGCCTGAGTCGGTGCCCATGTGGGTTATGTTGTTGTTTTGGTCGATAACGTAGATACCGCCGCCGTCGGTACCCACCAGCAGGTCGCCGCTGCTGTTCTCTGTCACTGTGAGGAGCTCTGTATTGGAGATACCGTCAGACTCGTCGTAGATCTCTTCGATCTTGTCGTCTTTTATAATGACAAGCCCCCCTGTGCAGGCAACCATGAATGAGCCGTCATTTCTTTCATAGACAGCTCTTATCCTCTCTGATGGCATACCGTCATCAAGAGTGAATTTAAGCAGCTCGCCGTCATCATAGCGCAGCAGTGCCTGCTCGCTGAAGGTGGATATCCACAGCCTGTTTTTGCTGTCACGCAGGATAGAGCGTATCTTGCAGCCGCTGAGAGTTTCGATAAGGTCCGTGTCCTCCTCTACTACCTTGCCTGAGGCTGTTACCGAGCCGGTTATGGGCACCTCGTTTATACGCTCACCGCCGCCCAGGACTATAAGACCGTTGTTTTTTGTACCCACAAAAAGCTTGTCCCGGTACACGCAGGTGGTACATACCACCTCGTCCTCAATACCGTATTTTTCAAATATATCTGTAAACTGGTTGGGAACTATCTTCATAACTCCCTGCTGTGAGGAAGCAAACCACAAATTGCCCTGATAGTCCATCATCATCTTTTCAACAGAGGTATTCATGGGCACGTTGTCTATCTTGCTGAATTTGCCCTTTTCCAGAAAGCCTATGCCTTTATCTGAGCTGACCCAGACCATATCGCCTATGATCTCGATATCGTTTATGTATTCAATGGGAGATGTATCTATCTTCTTGGGGTCTTTAAAGCCCTTGGTGATATCGCCGTAATAAAGCTCGCTGCCCTTTGTGCCGAGGTACATATAGCCCTCATTGCCGGGGTCGGGCAAAATTGCGTGGATACCGCTTATGCCCAGCTTATCGGCGCCGTAAAAGCTAGTGAGCTTTTTATCCTTCATGGTGAAAACAGCGCCGTCAAGGGTAACGCCGTAGATAACGTCACCGCATGAGCAGAGAGTTCTTAGGTACTCGTCATTTATCTGGGGCTCGTCTATAGGTGTGAGCTCAAGGTCCTTATTGACCACTGCAAGGCCGTGGGTGGTGGCAAGATAGATATTGCCCTTGTCGTCCTCGGTTATAGAGCGCACCGAAAGGGCACGCAGACCGTCATCGCTGCCGAACATTTTTATCTCGCCCTTGTCGATGACCGCAGCGCCGCTGTCGTTGGTGCCTACCCAGAGACGGTTCTGCGAGTCGGCAAAAAGGCTTACCACGCTGACGATACCTGTGGTAGAGTCGATACGCTCA
The DNA here is from genome assembly GCA_937894495.1 of uncultured Ruminococcus sp. Taxonomy (GTDB): domain Bacteria; phylum Bacillota; class Clostridia; order Oscillospirales; family Ruminococcaceae; genus Hominimerdicola. Next base: position 3,373 of record CALCRR010000156.1, read on the forward strand.
AAGGTATTGCCGTCGTAGCGGATAAGTCCGCTGTAGCTGCCTATCCAGATAAAGCCCTCTTCGGTTATGGCAAGGTCGTTAGCCTCAGAGGTGGGCAGACCGTTCATGTTATCATACAGCACGGCAGAATAGCCGTCTCCCTGACCTGTGGGGTCGACTGACAGCATATCGGTAATACTGTCCGCCTCATCAGCAAAGGCGGCTGTTGACGATACCAGCAGCACCAGCACTGTAAGCAGGCAAAAAAACTGTTTTGACAATGATCTATGATGAATTTTCATACTATCACGCTCTCTAAGTATAGGTTTAAGCCGACTTAACGGCGATCATAACAATTTTTTACTATTATAATTATATCACTTTGCTCATACTGTTGTCAATACGCTTAATGCAAATTGCACTCAAATCAATTTTTGACATCGGCAGAACGTTAGTAACGAGCATTGTTTTATTTTTAATATCATGCTATAATATCATAAAACAGCTGTCTTGGAGCTTACGGTCTGTACTCTGCCTTTTATGTAAATTTTTTTCAGATCGCTGTAACGAAATGGACTCATGACGGATATATAATACAGAAACGTTTCGAGGAACTGGAAAGGGGGTGACCCGATGAAAGATAAAGACAAGGAAGCTATGGAGCAGATATACAAAGAGCACGCGCTGGGTGTGTACAAATATTTGTACACCAAGTGCCGTGATGACCAGCTGGCTGAGGAGCTTACGCAGGAGACCTTCTACCGTGCGGTAAAGTCAATAGGGCGGTATGACGGCAGCTGCAAGCTTTTCACATGGCTGTGCCAGATAGCCAAGCACGTGTGGCAGCAGGAGCTTGAAAAGCAGAAGCACCGCCCCACCGAGGAGCTTGACGAACAGGCGAGAGACAAAACGGATATAGAGCAAAGCTACGAGCTTGCCGAGGAACGCACCAGACTTTTCACAGCCATGCAGCAGCTTGAAGCGCTGCCCAGAGAGGTGGTGTATATGCGCATAACGGGCGAGCTTTCATTCGCGGAGATCGGCGCTATACTCGGCAAAAGCGAGAACTGGGCAAGGGTCACCTTCTACCGTTCAAAGCAAAAACTAAAGGAGATACTGAGAAAGGAGCAGCAAAATGGAGAATAAAAATTATGATCTGCAATGCGAGATAGTCAGGGACCTTTTGCCCACCTATGCAGAGGGACTTGCAAGCGAGGTGACTGAAAGAGCGGTAAAGCAGCATTTAGGCAGCTGCGAAGAGTGTACAAAAATATGGACAGATATGCAGTCAGAGCTGACCCTTGACAAGCCGCCTAAAAAGGATAAGATAAATGTTAAGATAATGAAAAAGCTAAAGACCAAGACCGCCAGGGCTGTGCTTATAACGGTTGGCTTTGTGGGCTTGCTGGTGGGTGCGTTTTTATATGCGTCGCTGTGGGGCGTTGGTGTTAAGATGGAGGATGTGAAGCTTATATACACCGTTTCCGACAGCGCCGAGGAGGGCGGTGCAAAGGAATATCTGGTAGATATAAGATTAAAAGGCAAGGGAGCGCTGGAGCTTGCTTTTGTTGATGATAATCTTGATGAAGATCACAAGAGCATGATGTTTGAATACGAATTAAGAAGGGTGCTGCCTAATGCAAGATATGACAAGATATTATATCCCAAGGATAAAGATGAACATGACAATGTAAAAAGATTTACCCTGGGATTTACCTTCGATGATAAGAATTTTGACCCCGATGATTCGATAAAGCTCAATTGCAGCGACGGTACTTATACTATCACCGTGGAGGATATTATCGCAAATGCTGAAAAATCGAATTAGCGGGGAAGATCGGCTGAGGTGATATCAGGACTTTGCGCTTATATTTTGTAAAAACGAAACCGCCTGTTTGCGCAGAACACGCAAGCAGGCGGTTTTTTGCTTATCGAGGTGACGGGATTTGAACCCACGGCCTCTTCGTCCCGAACGAAGCGCTCTACCAAACTGAGCCACACCTCGTAAAATTACTATAATATTATACTACATAGCAGCGGATTTGTCAATGGTAAAATATGTTATTTTGCATAGCACCCATGAGTTGCTTTACGGCACAGATCATCGGCGATGTTGGTTTTATAAGCGGTTTGTCTTAGTTCACAAAAGGTTTTTAAAATGTTAATTCAGACTCCATAACTTTATAGTACCCTTGACCCAATTCTATTGCAGAAGGGGGCGGGGAGATATATGGAGAATGACAAGCAGCTGTTTGATAAAATTTATGAAAATACCAAGGAGAGCGTGTATCGGTATATCACCGCCAAATGCTTTGATATCAACGATATCGACGATATCTACCAGAACGTTTACCTGACCGTTTATAATGCGCTGACAAGGCGTGACGCCCCCATTGTCAACGAAGAAGCCTTTGTTATGCTGATCGCTAAACGTCAGCTGGCTAAGTATTACGGGCTGGTGAAGCGTATAAAAAGCCGTATCACCTTTAGCTCCCCCGACAGCGGTGACCGCTTTGAGGAAAATGCGGACAGCTTTTCGGTGGAGGACAGCATTATCGACAGGTCTGTGGTGGAAAATATCAGCAAGATTATATCTGAAAAGCCCCTTATTACCCAGAAGATATTTTTCATGTACTACTACCGTGATATGCCCCTTGGTGAGATAGCCGATGCACTTGGTATCACTCAGCCCACCCTGAAACGGCATTTATACGGCACGCTGGCTGAGCTGAGGAGACTTTACAGTAAGGAGGAAAAGCCATGACCGAAAAAGAGCTTATAAAAAAGGTCTTTGAGGAGAACTATAAAAGCACTGCCCTTGAAAAAAGCTCGGCGGAGATATTGCAGGGCTCGCTGAGCAGGGGCGCTGCGGTGAAAAAGAGCTTTATTATGCCTTTAGTCACTGCCGCCGCCATAGGCGTGGTGGTGCTGGGGGGAGCTTTTGTGCTGACCGATATCAAAAAGCCTGAGACAGTCAAAAATGATTTTTTAGTATCAAAAAGCAGCACTGTAACATCTGCCGAACCAAACAGCAGGATAACCACCAATAGCGACTATGCAGTCACCACAAGTACAGCCTCTGTGACTGATGAAAGTGAGGGACTGACCGAGACCGCCGCCAGTGAGAGCACACAGACGCAGGAAGCTGTAAAAACAGTTACCTCGGCAAGCTCAGCTCAGACGGTGACTTCATGGACACAGTATACGGCAGATACGCCGACTTCACAGTATGCCGACAACGGCGGCTACAGCGGTGGAGATGATGAAAATGAAGATGACAGCAGCTATGCTGAGGTAAAGACCACATCACAGCAAGAGCCTGTCAGCGAAAAGACATCTGAAAAAACCACTGCCGCCGAAAAAAAGACCTCACAGACCACCACAAAAAAGAAAACAGAGACCACTACACAAAAGCAGACCACATCGGCAGCGACTACAACATCGACTGCTGCACCGACTACTACTGAAAAACCGTCAACAACGCCCCGGAAAGAGACAACTTCTGTAACAACTACAACAGAAGTTCAGGAGGATGACGACGCAATACCTGCATATATGACGGATTTTGAAACCATTGATACCGATAAAACTCATAATTTCACAAATATTTACTTGACAAGCAAGATCACTTGGGATTATGACGATGAAGAAAACGGTAAATATAAAATGGGTGATGTAGTGAGTGAAAACACTGTAGAAATAACTGATGAAGATGAAAAAAACGGAATAATAAACTGGTATCTTAACCTGCAAAAGAATGATTTCTACGGCTGCTTTACAAGACCTTGGGATTTTAGCTGTGAATGGCAGGCATTAGTGATTTGGGATACAAGGCAGTATGATAACCGTTATCTTACGCTTTATTATACAGATGAAAATGATGAGCTGCATAAAATAATATTGCAGTGGTATTATGATGAAGGAGTTTACATCACTACTGATAAGGGCAAGCTTTTTTATTCAAAAACTTACTATATTGAAGATGATTACCCAGGAAAACCAATACCTGAGCTGGACGGTGTATGGTTCAGCCACGGATTTTAACAGCACAAAAAAGGACGGCGAACACCTCGCCGTCCTTTTCATTTATTATGTCATTAAACCTTGGTAACGCCTATAGTCACCTTTTCGCCGTTTATATCCCACTCCTTGGAGTTTGCGGCTGCGCCTGCCTTTATCTCGTCGGCAAGCACGTCGGTGCATATCTGGTCACGGTTGCGGTGGGCAAGCTCAAACAGCTTGTCGTTGCCTGTCAGGCTCAGCACAATGTGGTCCATAACCTCAAAGCCCGACTCCTTACGCATGGTCTGTACCTTGCTTATTATCTCACGCACATAGCCCTCTTCGATAAGCTCGTCGGTAAGAACGGTGCTGATAGCAACGGTGGTGCTGCCTTCGGTCAGGGTGAAGAAGCCCTCTCTCTGCTCGCTCTCGATAAGCAGGTCCTCTCTTGAAAGAGATATCTCGCCTGTTGAGATGGTGAGCTTTAATGTGCCTGTCTCGTCAAGCTCGCTCATAGCCTTGTGACCGTCAAGCTCGCCCAGTGCAGTCCTTATCTCGTTAAGATATCTGCCGAACTTTGGTCCCAGGGTTTTCAGCTGGGGCTTGAACCTGTAGTCGATATAAGCCGATACATCATCGCTGAACTCTACCCTCTTCATGTTCAGCTCGTCTCTTATGATATCAACATAAAAGCTGTCCAGCGCATGGTCTACCGCAACGTACATAACGCTCAGCGGCTGCCTGTTTTTAAGGTTTGCGCCGTTTCTTGCACTTCTGCCCAGAACAACAATGTCAAGCACCTCGTCCATGTCGGCTTCCAGCTTTAAGTCTATCTGCGCTTCGTTCACCTCGGGGAAGTCGCACAGGTGTATGCTCTCGGGAGCGCTCTCGTCTACCGATCTTACTATATTCTGATAGATAGCCTCGGTGATAAAGGGCACCATAGGCGCTGCGCACTTGGCAACGTTCACCAGTGCGGTGTAAAGGGTCATGTATGCATTCACCTTATCCTGGTTCATGCCCTGCACCCAGTATCTCTCTCTGCCTCTTCTTACATACCAGTTGGACATATCGTCAACAAAATCCTGCATAGCCTTTGCAGCCTCGGGTATGCGGTAGTTTTCAAGGTTGTCGTCCACCAGCTTTATCATGGTGTTCATCTTTGAGAGCAGCCACTTGTCCATTACAGACAGCTTGTCGTACTCTATCTCATGCTTGGTGGGGTCAAACTTGTCTATCTCGGCATAGAGCACATAGAAAGCGTAGGTGTTCCAGAGGGTGCCCATGAACTTTCTCTGTCCCTCGGTAACTACCTTACCGTGGAACTTGTTGGGCAGCCAGGGTGCCGAGTTGGTGTAGAAATACCAGCGTATAGCGTCTGCGCCGTAGGTGGAGAGAGCCTCAAAGGGGTCAACAGCGTTGCCCTTTGATTTTGACATCTTCTGTCCGTTCTCGTCCTGAACAAGACCCAGAACTATAACGTTTTTAAATGGCGCCTTGTCAAATATCAGTGTGGATATCGCCAGCAGCGAATAGAACCAGCCTCTTGTCTGGTCAACAGCCTCTGAGATAAAGTCCGCAGGGAACTGCTCCTCAAAAAGCTCCTTGTTCTCAAAGGGATAGTGGTGCTGTGCAAAGGGCATTGAGCCTGAGTCGAACCAGCAGTCGATGACCTCGGGAACTCTCTTCATCTCACCGCCGCAGTCGGGGCACTTTATGGTAACAGCGTCGATAAAGGGTCTGTGCAGCTCGATATCCTCGGGGCAGTTGTCAGACATCTCTTTAAGCTCGGCAATAGAGCCTACAGAGTGTTTTTTGCCGCAGCTGCACTCCCATATATTCAGGGGCGTGCCCCAATATCTGTTTCTTGAAATTCCCCAGTCCTGAACGTTTTTCAGCCAGTCGCCGAAACGACCAGAGCCTATGCTCTCAGGTATCCAGTTGATAGTCTGATTGTTGGCGATAAGTCTGTCCTTAACGTCGGTCATCTTGATGAACCATGACTCTCTGGCATAGTATATCAGCGGCGAATTACATCTCCAGCAGTGGGGATAATCATGCTCAAACTTGGGTGCGTCAAACAGCTTGCCCTCTGCGTCAAGGTCTTTGAGCACCATGGGGTCAGCGTCCTTTACAAAAGTGCCGCCGTAGGGTGTTTCCTCAGTCATATTGCCCTTGCCGTCAACAAACTGCACAAAGGGCAGGTCATACTTTTTGCCCACCTTTGAGTCGTCCTCACCAAAGGCAGGTGCAATATGAACGATACCTGTACCGTCTGACATGGTAACATAATCATCACAGGTAACGAAAAAGCCCTTTTTGCCCTGCTTTGCAGCCAGCTCACCTGCGCAGGCGAACAGCGGCTCATACTCCATATATTCAAGGTCAGTACCCTTGTATCTCTCGATGACCTCATATGCCTCAGCGCCGTCCTTAGCCAGCTTGCCCAGAACTGTATCCAGCAAAGCGGTCGCCATGATGTAGGTGTAGCCATCGCCTGCCTTTACCTTGGCATACTCCTCCTCGGGGTTAACGCAGAGTGCCACGTTTGAGGGCAGGGTCCAGGGGGTGGTGGTCCATGCCAGGAAATACTCATCCTTATCCTTTATCTTAAAGCGAACAACAGCCGAGCGCTCCTTGACCAGCTTATAGCCCTGAGCCACCTCGTGAGATGAAAGGGGCGTTCCGCAGCGTGGGCAGTATGGAACTATCTTAAAGCCCTTATACAGCAGACCCTTGTCATAAATCTGCTTGAGAGCCCACCACTCAGACTCGATAAAATCGTTATGATAGGTAACGTATGGAGCGTCCATATCAGCCCAGAAGCCGACGGTACCCGAGAAATCCTCCCACATACCCTTATACTTCCAGACGCTCTCCTTGCACTTTTCGATAAAGGGCTCAAGACCGTATTCCTCTATCTGCTCCTTGCCGTCAAGACCCAGCATTTTTTCGACTTCCAGCTCAACAGGCAGACCATGGGTGTCCCAGCCTGCTTTTCTGGGCACCTGATAGCCCTTCATGGTGCGGTATCTGGGTATCATATCCTTGATAGCACGGGTGAGCACGTGACCTATATGGGGCTTGCCGTTAGCGGTAGGGGGTCCGTCATAGAAAACATAGCTTTCGCCCTTTTTGCGTGTGTCGATACTCTTCTCGAAGATCTTTGAGCTCTTCCAGAAGTCCTCGACCTCCTTTTCTCTCTGGACAAAGTTTAGATTAGTGTCTACTTTTTTGTACAATTAGATCATTCCTTTCCATATTTACTTTTATTCCATCAAATATTACTTAACAATAGTACCGCTGACAGGGTGGCTGCCGCAAAGAACACAGCCATAGCTCCCAGCACTGTAACAGCTATCTTAAAGCCCCTGCTGTCAACAAGTATCATTTTTTCGGGGGCGTCGGGGTCGCAGAGTATCTCTGTGAGGTCGCCGACCTTAAAGGGAGTTTCGGTGGTGCCCACCCTGCTGAGCTTTTCATAGGTAACGCCGTTGACCTTATAACGGTAGGTGGGGAATATCAGCGGCTGCTTTGGCTTATCGGTAGGTCTGCTGCTGAGATATCCGATCTCCAGCTTGACTATCTCAGCCGTGGTGCGCACCGTATAGGCTTTAAGCTTTTTTGCGCGTGAAAGAGCAATGAGCACTGCGATGATACCCAGCAGTGCGCTGAGGGAAAACCCTATGATAGCTGCCAGTGTCAAAGGCTCCATACCTACAACTCCTTAAAAAGCGATCTTAAAACAGACCTGCTGCCTGTATAAAATAAAAAAGCGCCCCCGTCCGTAAAAAGGACGAAAGCGCACTTTCGCAAAACCACCTGTTTACTGCCTACATTCATAAGCGTTCCCTATAACGCAGGAAAAACGTCACTTCTTACTCGAAAGCTCTTTGAGAAGCGCAGCTCGGGAGTGATATTCGGCAGATAGCTACTTACACCGCACTCACACTGTCTGCGGCTCGCTGAGCTGTTCGCTGCACTGCTTACTGTCTCCGTCACAGCCTTTGGCTATATACAAATCATATTATAGCACGTATTCCGCCTTTTGTCAAGGGGCGGAAAAGGGGATTTTTTAACATCACTGCAATATCAGACCGCCTGCCGATATCTCGAACCGGCTTTCATCCAGCCCGTCCTCAGCAAGCTGCGCTTTTACGCTATCGGTATCGGTGCTGTTTATTATGATGTGTATCTTACCGTCGCTCTCTGAATATTCACATTTCTCAACACTGTATTTTCTTGATGAAGCTACATAGTCCGCAGCTGCTGCAAGCTCGGTCTTATCAGGCTTTTTCTCGCCTGTACCCTGCTTTAGCAGAAGAAACCCTGCGGCAATTACGTTCAGCAATATAAGCGCTGCGATCGTCACATTCAAGGCTGTTTTCATTTTATTCCTGCCTCCATTCAAGGCTCTCAGCTATCATTTTATCGGCGCAGGGGTATTCGTCATAGAAGCTGTCTGACATCACCGCCAGCAGTATACCGAAGCTGCCGTTCTCGGGCTTTTTTATCATCAGATAACCGTTTGCACCCTCGGCTTCAAATCTTTCGTCCCTTACCGAAAAAAGCATATGATCATCGGCATGGTCATCACTAACCTGCTGACCTTCAATAACCCGACCCACGGTGAGCTTTTCGGTATCAAAGCCTGCTTCTTTTAGCAAGGTTGTGAGATCATCAATGTTTATGGGGGGATAATCAAGCTCTATGCCGTCTATAAAACAGTAGGTGGTTTTGAAATCTATATACAGATCGTCTTTTTTTATAAGCTGATAGCTGTTATTACTTTTGTGTTCAATAAACTTATCATCATATAAGTAATCATCGGTATCATTCTCTAAATAGTATGTTTTTATATCTTGTAATATATCTTTTTCTTCTACGCTATTACCTATCCATTCTTGTGGTATAGAAAAAGAGAATATACCTATTTCAATTTTATCTAAAGATTTATTTTTAAGTTCTTTATACTTATAATATGTCGTTTTTTGTGGGGTCATAGTAATATGAAAAATAAAAAAAAGCTGAATAACCAAAATGAGAACTAAAATGAATATTGAAATAATTTTTTTTATATTCATCGAAATATCCTTTCATTGTTTTATTAGAATTATGAGCAAACTGTGATTCCTAACCTTTTAGCAGCATATTTCATATCGCATGCCTTTCCTATACTGTTATCGGCTATTAGTATTCCTCTATGCACTCCGACTAACCAAGCTCTGCCATCCTTTCCGCTTTTTGTAAATACAACGACCGGAGCACCGCTATCACCATCTTCAGTGCGTGAACCCGTATATTTATAAACAAGGTTATAGTCTGTACCATCACTTGTTACAGTTGCATATCTCTCGCTGGTTACATAACCTAAAACACATACTTTAGTACCTGGAATTGCTGTTGCCGCACCGTTATAATATCCGGTTTGAGTACCACTTGTATTTGAATATTGCCACGTAGTATTCAAATTGCTGTTGTTGTTTGGAACAAATGCGACATCATATGTCACGTCATAAAAAAGATTAGAACTATTTCGTTTACATAAGACATAACTTCCAGTGCATATATCAGAGCTAAGGCTTACACCGCTTATAACATGAGCTGCAGTTATAACTCCATATTTATTTTTTGAAGAACGATAAGCATTACAAGTAATGGTACCCGAGCACTTATTAGCGACAAATATTCTTCTTCCACCATATATATCACTTTGTGTGTCAAGTGTTAAATCCGATGATAACGACACATCAACATTTTCAATGTATTTCAAATAACAAAAATCACTATAATTATCTACATTGAAGCTTATTGAATTATTCGGAATATCAATATTTTCTATTATCTCACCCTGCATTCTTCTTTTAAACATTTTTTTCTGATTTTTCAGTTCAAAAATCGAGTTGTCTACTATATGAAAGTTAGTATGCTCTTGTGAAAAATATTTTTTGTAATATTCTATATATTCATCAGAAGTTAAATATATATCTAGTTTATAATCATTATTTACATTATAGTAGCAGCCGGAAAAAGCAGCAAGCTCAGCTGAATGCGGAAAATTATCTTCAAATTCATTGATATGGTCATCAACAAATTTATTGTAAGATTCAAGTATATCTTCAAAATTCTCATTATTCATTTGTTTGTAATAGTCATTTGCCGCTTCTATATTTTCAATTATTTCGTCATAAGAATCAGCATAAACACCATAATTAATTACAGTAGAAAAAATAATCAATAATAATCCAATAGTAAAAATCTTTCTCATAGTTACTTGCACTCCTCATATATTGTGATTTAGCTTTTCATACCCTCTCAGCCACCAGGTCGCCCATTTGCCTGCAGCCTACCTGCTTCATGCCCTCGGACATTATATCGCCTGTGCGCCAGCCCTCTGCCAGCACCTGCTTAACGGCAGCGTCTACGGCGTCTGCCTCCTTGTCCATATCGAAGGAGTATCTCAGCATCATGGAAGCTGAAAGGATAGTTGCCAGCGGGTTAGCCTTATCCTGACCTGCGATATCGGGGGCTGAGCCTGTGTAGTCGTAAGAATCGTCAACGCTCAGTTCAGTTGCCCATTCCTGATCGCCAGCGTCAAGATCGGAAGAG
>CALCRR010000157.1 GCA_937894495.1 uncultured Ruminococcus sp.
TTTTCATAACCCTATTGGTGCCTTTCGCAGAAAGGCGGATTATAAAAATGAAAATACTGACTCTTGATAAGATCTACACACCCGATGTTCTTGACGCCCAGAAGGAGAGATATGCCAAGGCTGCCGCAGAGTTTGAAAAGCTCTACGGTGAAAAGCCGCAGTATTTTTTCAGCGCACCCGGCAGGACCGAGGTGGGGGGCAACCATACCGACCATAACTTAGGCTGCGTTCTGGCAGCAGGCGTTTCGCTGGATATAATCGCTGCGGTATCGCCTGCTGATGATAATGTCATCACCGTCAAGTCTGAGGGCTTCCCCGAGGACAAGCTGAGCGCAGATGATACCGATGTGAAGCAGAGCGAGCTTAACACCTCAGCTTCACTTATCAGGGGCATGGCGGCAGGCTTTGCAAAAAACGGGCATAAAACAGGGGGCTTCAAGGCTTACACTACCTCCAGCGTTTTAAAGGGCTCTGGTCTTTCATCATCGGCAGCCTTTGAGGTGCTTATCGGCACTATCCTGAACGGTCTTTACAATAACGGCGAGGTCAGCGATGTTGAGATAGCTCAGCTCTCGCAGTATGCCGAAAATGTTTACTTCGGCAAGCCCTCGGGTCTTATGGACCAGATGGCTTCATCGGTGGGCGGCTTTATCACCATTGATTTCGGCGATAAGGATAACCCTGTGATAAAATCCATTGACTTTGACTTTGCAAAAAGCGGTCACAGCCTTTGCATTGTGGATACCAAGGGCAGCCACGCAGACCTCACCCCTGAGTATGCGGCTATCCCCCCCGAGATGAAGAGCGTAGCCAAGTTCTTCGGCAAAGAGGTGCTCAGGGAGATTACCAAGGAGCAGGTGCTTGAAAATATTGCCGCCCTGAGGGAAAAATGCGGCGACAGAGCTGTGCTGAGGGCGCTGCATTTCTTTGATGACAATGCAAGGGTAGCCAAGCAGGCTGCGGCGCTTGAAGCAGGGGATTTTGATACCTTCCTTACGCTGGTGACAGAGTCGGGCAATTCTTCCCTTGCATATCTGCAAAACATCTTTGCAGCCTCAAACGTTAACGAGCAGGGGCTCACGGTGGCGCTTTACATAGCCAAGCAGATACTTGACGGCGAGGGCGCGTGCAGAGTTCACGGCGGCGGCTTTGCAGGAACTATACAGGCATTTGTGCCCGACCACAAGCTTGACAGCTTCAAAAGCGGTATCGAGAGAGCGTTCGGCGAGGGCTCATGCTACGTGCTCTCAATAAGAAACTGCGGCGGCACCAAGGTGATATTATAAGAGGTCGTTATGAGTAAGTTTTTAGACAAATTAGCCGAAAAGGCAGGGCTGCGCTCGGTAGAGCTGGAGATGTCCTCCTGCGGCGAGGTGATGATAGACGGTCTGCCCTTCTCTTTCAGTATAGTGAGCAAGGGCAAGGGCTCGCAGATGGGTCTGTGCGTTACCGTCTCGGGCGATGATATCGACAACGGCAGCGTCACCTTCACGGGGTTTGAATATAACAAGCTGCAAAACGGCAAGATGAAAAAGCAGAAAATGAACCTGCCCCTTGTCACCAAAAAGGACGGCAAAAAGATATACCAGGCTCGCTTTGAGGGCATGGCTATCGACGAAGCCCCCGAAAGGATAAACAAGAAAATGGACGGGCAGGCTTTTATGGAGGCGCTGGGCTCTGAGATACGTTTCAGCCTTATGCCCCACTACAGCGGCAGCGGAACTCCAGAGGTGATGATATCGGTATACCCCTATGAGAATCCCCTCACAGGCTCAGCCACACGCTGGGTGAACGTCACGGGGGACAAGGACTACTTTTTGCACAAGCTGAGAAGCGAAAAGGGCGGCAAAAAGAAACGCAGAAGATAGCGGCTGCTCCCCCGGGTTTGCTGTTGAATCAGAGAGATCGCTTTCTCAGGCGCAATTTAATAAAGAAGTTTTATAGTAAGGAATTAAAAATTATGAGAATGAGAAGAAAGAAAAATCTTGAAGGCAGGCTTAAAGACTGCGGCGACCGCATAATCTACCTTGACCGTGAAAACAAGGATTTCAGCGTAAAGGACGATAAAAATATGCTGGATCTTAAAGAGATATTCGGCAATGACCGCCCTGTTGAGCTGGAGATAGGCTGCGGCAAGGGGCAGTTTATCAGAGAGCTTGCCAAAAGTCAGCCCGATATCAACTACCTTGCGGTTGAGGTCAGCTCAAACGTGCTGGTGGAGGCTGCCGAGCTCACCATTGACGAGGGGCTTGACAACATAAGGCTCATGAGGGGCAACGCCAGATACCTTGACTGCTTTATACCCGAGGGCTCGGTGAGGAGGATATATCTCAATTTCAGCTGCCCCTACCCCAAAAACACCTACGCCAACGACAGGCTCACCCATTCAAGCTTTCTTGATATCTACAAGAGAATAATGGCAGACGGCGGCGAGATCTGGCAAAAGACCGATGATATGCACTTTTTTGAGTTCTCCATAGAGCAGCTGTCATCAAACGGCTTTGCATTAAAAAATATCTCCCTTGATCTGCACAACAGCGGCTTTGAGGGCAACATCGTCACCGAATATGAGAGCAGATTTGTCTCACAGGGTCTGCCCAT
>CALCRR010000158.1 GCA_937894495.1 uncultured Ruminococcus sp.
GGTGTTTCTTGCTACATTTCTTATTGGCGGGGTTTCACTGCACCGCCGATAAGAAATGTAGCAAGAAACACCGCCGCAGGGTGCTGCTTTTTCACGGCAGCCTCGGCTTGGGGCGGCTGTGGTATATCTGTCTGATAGGGCACATTTAACGGCTGCTGATAAGTGGGCGGCAGTAAGCGCAGAAAGCGTCATCATCATTTATAAGTTTACCGCAGTTAGGACAAAACATGATCTCACCTCATTAAATGCTATATGTATAGATATTACAAATTTCTGAAATAATTCTTAACTCAATTATAGCATATATATCAATTGATGTCTATGGCTGTAAATCATTTGTCAATGAATTTAAGTGTCACTGCCACGGGTTTTGAACACAAAACTCAATTTTTGATTTTCTCAGAGGCAAGATAATGAGAGGCAAGACCCTGATATGCCCTGCGCATTGTTGTTTTGGCTCCCGAAAAGAAAAAAGCACCTCTGCTTGATACAGCAGAAGTGCTTAAAAAGAATACTTATAGTTTATCTGTCCTCACGGAAATATGGTAGCCCCAGGTGTGCAGGGGGCTGTGACTCACGCTTGCGGCGCATACTGATAGCCACCAGAAATACTATGGTAACAACGTAAGGCAGCATTTTTATCAGCTCCTGTCCGCTTATGTCAAGATCGCGGATATAATTGTGTACTATGTACAGTCCGCCGAAAAGTATTGAGCCGAAAATACTGCTGGTGGGTCTCCACACTGCAAATATCACCAGCGCTATGGCGAGCCAGCCCCTGTCGCCGAAGCCGTCGTTTGACCATACGCCGTTGGCGTAGTCCATAACGTAGTAAAGTCCTCCCAGACCTGCTATCATGCTGCCTGTGCAGATAGCGCAGTATTTATAACGGTTCACGTTTATTCCCGCAGCGTCCGCAGTTGCAGGGTCCTCACCCACCGCACGCAGGTGAAGCCCTATGCGTGTTTTTGATAGTATCAGCGAGGTTATCAGCGCTATGATCACCGCCGCATATGCTAAAAAGCTGTGTGATAAAAACACCTTGCCGAACCAGCCTGCCTTGTCTGCAAAGGGCAGTGATGTGCGGAAATATCCGCTGGTAGCTGAAAGGCTTATCGAGGGCACGTCGCTGCCTGTGAGCTTTACCAGTGAGCCGCCGAAAAAGTTGCCGATACCCACACCGAAGGTGGTCAGCGCCAGACCTGTTACATTCTGGTTGGCACGCAGCGTAACTGTCAAAAACGCATAGATAAGTCCCATTAAAAGCGAGCCCAGAAGGGAGCAGGCAAGGGGGATAAGCACCGCTGCCGCATGGTTGAGCTCCGAGGTGTGCTGCTCATAAAGAAATGCGCCGATAACGCCGCCTATGCCGCCAACATACATTATACCCGGTATGCCCAGGTCAAGGTGACCCGACTTCTCGGTCAATATCTCGCCCGTTGAGCCGTAAAGAAGCGGTATGCCCTGCATAATGGCACGCTGTAAAAAACCTGCTATCATTTTGCCGCCTCCTTTTTGGTACGCTTTACAGAATACTGTATGAAAAACTCACAGCCGATTATGAAGAAAATGATTATGCCCGTGATGATCTCCGAAAATGAGTCGTTAAGCCCGAAGCTGGTTGATATCTCGGTGGCGCCCTTTTCCAGAAATACTATTAAAAATGCCGTGAGTATCATAAACAAGGTGTTGAATTTTGCCAGCCATGATACCATTATAGCCGTAAAGCCCCTGCCTGCGGCGGTATCACGGGATATGGTGTGATCGGTGCCTGCCACCAGCAGCAGCCCTGCCAGTCCGCAGACAGCCCCCGATATCAGCATAGTGCGTATTATCACCTTTTTGATAGGTATACCTATGTATCTTGCAGTATTTTCGCTCTCGCCCACAACTGCTATCTCATAGCCGTGCTTTGTGAATTTAAGGTACACATACATTCCCACCGTCAGAAGCAGCACAACTATTATGTTCATCAGATAGTCATAGCCGCCTATTGAGGGCAGCCAGCCTGCGTGGGTCAGGCGGTTTATTACTCCCACCTGTCCCGAGCCCTTGGGCACCGACCATTTAAAGGTGAAAAATGCCACCAGCTGAATGGCTATGTAGTTCATCATCAGCGTGAAAAGTGTCTCGTTGGTCTGCCAGTTGGCACGAAAGACCGCAGGTATAACAGCCCAGACCGCACCTGCGGCTATGCTGGTTATCAGCATAACTATAAGCAGCAGTATGTCAGGCAGCTTGTCACCCAGCTGTATCATGCAGGCAGCGGTAGCAAGACCGCCCACCAGCACCTGTCCCTCAGCGCCGATATTCCAGAAGCGCATTTTAAAGGCAGGTGTGACCGCCACCGATACGCAAAGCAGCATGGATATGTTCTGCAAAAGTCCCCAGATACGGCGCTCTGTGCCGAATGCGCCGTCTATCATGGTGGCGTATATCCTCAGCGGGTCCTCCTTGGTAAGAAAATAAGTGACTATACCGCTGACCACCAGCGCCAGCACTATGGCAGCCGCCCTTATCAGCCATGCCTTCCACCATACAATGCTGCCGCGTTTTACTATGTGGAACAAAGGCTCCTTCGTATGCTTATTCTGCGACATCAGCACCCACTCCCTCCTGCGGCTGCGCATTATCCCCCTGCGAGCCCTTGGTCATCAGCAGTCCGATCTCCTCCTTGGTGATGTTTCTTGCGTCAACTATACCTGTTACCCTGCCTGAGCTCAGCACCAGTATGCGGTCGCAGAGCTCTATCAGCACATCAAGGTCCTCGCCGACGAAAATGACTGCCGTTCCTTTTTCCTTCTGCTTGTTCAGCAGGTTATATATGGTAAACGATGCGTTTATATCCAGTCCTCTCACGGGATAAGCTGCCAGCAGCACCGTGGGTGATGAGGCTATCTCTCTGCCCACAAGCACCTTCTGCACATTGCCGCCCGAAAGCTGGCGCACGGCAGTTCTGTCGCTGGGGGTCACCACCTCAAGGTTTTTGATTATCTCCTCCGCCAGAGAACGTGGGGCGCTTCTGTCAAGCAGGGGAGTTCTGCCCTTGCGGTAGCTTCTGAGCATGATATTATCCACAATATCCATATTGCCCACAAGCCCCATGCCCAGTCTGTCCTCGGGCACAAAGGCAAGGTGTATGCCCAGGTCCCTTATGCGCATGGGGTCAAGGTCGTGGAGCTTTTCGGTCCTGCCGCTCTCGGGGTCGTGGTAGATCATCTCGCCCTCTACCTTTTGCAGTCCTGCTATGCCCTCTAAGAGCTCACGCTGACCGCTGCCTGCAATGCCTGCTATACCCAGTATCTCGCCTGAGTTGGCAGTAAAGCTCACATCTTTGAGCACCTCGCTGCCCTCGTGAGAGGTGCAGGAGACCTTCAAAACCTCCAGCCTTGGCTTGGGGTCCTTCGGCTCTGATCGCTCGATGTTGAGGGTGACCTTTTTGCCCACCATCATCTCGGTCAGCTCACTCTCATTTGTCTCGGCGGTGTTTACGGTGCCGATGTATCTGCCCTTGCAGAGCACCGCCACCTTGTCGGAAAGCGAAAGCACCTCATGCAGCTTATGGGTGATGATTATTATAGCCTTGCCGTCGTCACGCATTCTTCTAAGCACCGAGAAAAGCTTTTGTGTTTCCTGGGGGGTCAGCACGGCGGTGGGCTCGTCGAGAATGAGTATATCCGCACCCCTGTAAAGGGCTTTTATTATCTCCACCGTCTGCTTTTCGGATACCGACATCTCATATATCTTCCGCTCGGGGTCGATATCGAAGCCGTACTGTGCGCCTATCTCACGCACACGCTCCATAGAACGTTTAAGGTCGTATTTTCCGTCATTTTCAAGACCCAGCACTATATTTTCCGCTGCCGAGAACAGGTCAACCAGCTTGAAGTGCTGGTGTATCATACCTATCTTATAGCGGAATGCGTCACGGGGTGAGCGTATCACCGCCTCCTCGCCGTCAACAAATATCTGACCGCTGTCAGGGAAATAGATACCTGAGATCATATTCATCAGGGTGGTCTTGCCGCTGCCGTTCTCTCCCAGTATCGAGAGTATCTGTCCATGGTAGACAGACAGGCTCACATCGTCATTTGCGACAACGCTGCCGAATTTTTTTGTGAGGTGTTCAAGCCTTATAGCAGGCTTGAGCTCCTTGCTGTCCGTTTCACTCATAGCAGTCTATCCTTTCGTCATTATCAGCCCATGGTAAAAGCATTATATATTATAATAGTATACCCCCTCCGCTTTCGGCGGCAAAGGTGATACAACAATACAAGCGGAGCACAGAGTTACTCCGCTTGCTGAGCTATAGTTGGTTTTTGCTTAGAACATTGTATTGAGCTGCGTGATACCGTCGATGTTAACATCAAAGTATGGTGCTGAACGGTACTCCGACTCATGGAAATATCCGTCTGAGATGACCTCGGTATCGGGGGTGTAGTCCTCGTCGGTGTCAACATCAGCCTTGTAGCTTGTAAGTGCGCTGCCGTCTACGGTGAATGTCGATGTATCAAAAACGTGTACCGAACCGTCCTTGAGCTTAGCGGAAGCCTCGTCAAGTGCAGCCTGTGTGCCTGCTGCGGCAGCCTTGTCGTTGACAGCTGTGAGCTGTACAGAGTCTGTTGAAAGTGTGCCTACCCAGTCGTTGTCGATCTCCTTGCCGTCGAGAACGCAGTTTACAGCATACTCATAATAAGGCGACCAGTCGATACGTGATGAAACTATAAATGTGTTGGGGCATGAGTCAACAGTTGAACCGTTGTATGAAACGTTGGGAACGCCCGCATTCTCACAAGCTGTAGGAGCACCCATAGAGTCAGCGTGCTGTGAGATCAGTACGCAGTCGTTGGCGATAAGTGTGGTTGCAGCCTCCTTCTCGGCGGTCTCGTCATACCATGAGCCTGTAAACTGCACCTTCATGGTAGCGCTGGGGCAAACCGACTTTGCACCAAGGTAGAATGAGGTATAGCCCGAAATAACCTCGGCATATGTATAAGCGCCCACGTAGCCGATAACAGCCTGCTCGGCAGTGATGGTGCCTGCGTCTATCATCTCGTCAAGCTTCATGCCTGCTGCGATGCCTGCAAGGTATCTGCCCTCATAGATAGATGCGAATGCGTTGTGGAAGTTGCCTGTATTCTCGGTATGTGCCATTGTGCCTGTTGCGTGGCAGAACTCAACATCGGGGTTATCCTTTGCTACCTCCAGCACGTAAGGCTCATGACCGAAGGAGTCGGCGAAGATAATGTTGCAGCCGCGGTCTACCAGATCGGCAGCAGCCTCCTTGCACTCGTTGGTCTCGGGGATATTGCTCTTGATGATCACCTGATCGTCAGAAAGCCCCAGGTCCTCCTTAGCCTTTTCCATAGCGTTTATGAAGTTAAGGTCATAGGTGGAGTTTTCATCATGCAGGCAGATAAGACCTATCTTGATGTTCTTTTTTGTGACCTCTTCGCTCTCGCTGCTCTTGCCGCAGCCTGTAAGACCAAGACCCATTGAGCAGACCATTGCGCAAGCTGTTAAAAGTGATGCGATACGTTTCATGATTTTTACCATCCTTTATAAATTTTTTTTCAAGAGCCGTTTACTATAAGCTCTCATTTCTGAAAGTTACGCCGCTTTCGTCCATATGCTCGACGATAGCCAGCGACTCAACACGCAGCCCCTGTTCGCGAAGCTGCCTGCCGCCGTCCTGGAAGCCCTTTTCGATAGCTACTGCTATGCCCGCAGCCTCGGCACCTGCCTGCCGGGTAAGGTGCAAAAGCCCTCTTATAGCCATGCCGTTAGCCAGAAAATCATCAACTATCAGCACCTTGTCGTCACTGTTAAGATAGGCGCTTTCCACCACAACGGTATAGTCGATGCCGTGGGTGAATGAGTGTACCGTGGTTTGCAGCACCGCACCCGATACATTGCTGGTCCTGTGTTTTTTTGCGAAAAGCACAGGCAGGTGCATAGCTGACCCCACAGCCATCGCAACTGCAATGCCCGAGGCTTCTATGGTAAGTATCTTGGTGACGCCCTCGTTTGCGTAGAGCCTTGCCACCTCTTCCCCAAGCTCAGTCATCAGGTCGGGGTCGATCTGGTGGTTGAGAAAGGAAGATACCTTTAACACATTGCCCCCCAGTATCTGTGCGTCTGCTCTTATCCTGTCCTCCAATGCTTTCATTGATAACACCTCCGCAGGCTGATTTTTACAGCGATAGGCTGTAGATACCGTAATTGTCAAAAAAAGGCTTTTTACGGGGAGTTTGCCCTTGATATGACATTAATTATAGCATTTTTTTGAGTGACTGTCAAGCACCGGACCGACAGCGTGTTTATAAATATTGCGAGGACTTAACTTGACAATTTTGTCACGTTAGTATATAATTTAATTAATTTACAGAACAAATAAAGTCTGAGGGGTGATATCATGTCGGGGTTAGCTGACCGTGTGGGGTATTCGCTGCTGGTGCAGATAATAATGGAATGCTGGAATGAGATAATACTGCTGATACTGCTGTTTATAATGGCGGTGGGCGTGCAGAGCGACAAGACCGACGAGCTGAGAAAAAAGGTGGATATACCGCTTACGAAGGAGCTTATAATATTTAACGGGGCGGCGTTTGTTTATGCGCTGTTTCATATCATCGTTGTGTCACTCAGCAAGGTGACAGCCCCCGGTGCTGTGGCTACGGCGGACTTTTCGGTGTTTATGTATTATGCCGTGGGCGAGTTCCAGACGGTGTTTTTCTGGCAGGTGCTATATAAGTATGTGGTAAAAAAGCACGGCGGCGTGCGTATGAAAAAGGCGGCATTTCTGATACTTATACTACAGATACCCATGCTGCTAATGCTGGCGGTCACGCCCTTTTTCAAGGTGCTTTACCATTTTAACGCTAAGGGTGAGTATGTGCGCAACTGGGGCTATGAGGTCTGGCAGGTGATAACCATTGTGACGTTTATCTTCATCAGCAGCGTGGTGGTCATCGGGTGGAGGCGTAT
The DNA here is from genome assembly GCA_937894495.1 of uncultured Ruminococcus sp. Lineage (GTDB taxonomy): Bacteria > Bacillota > Clostridia > Oscillospirales > Ruminococcaceae > Hominimerdicola. Next base: position 6,988 of record CALCRR010000158.1, read on the forward strand.
AGACAGCTTTTTGAAAAAAATAATCATTGTGGGTGCGGTGTTCCCCTTATGCGGATTTATTGTCAGCCAGATCTTCGGGCTGAATGTTAATAATATCGCAGTTGGCATATCTGCACTGCTGATGTTTGTTATCTATGAGCATAACAAGACCGAGATAACCCTGAGATACGGCTATGAGCTTGAAAAAGCCAAGACCGAGCTTGCCGAGAGCAAGCTTGCGCTGGAGGAAGCCAAGAGCCAGACCCTTATGGCGCAGATACAGCCCCACTTTATCAATAACTCACTTATGGCGATACGCTCACGCTGCTTTGATTACCCCGAGGTGTATGACTGCCTGACGGATTTTTCAAGATATTTAAGGTCGAACTTTGAGGCGCTGGGCGATACACGGCTGATACTTTTTGAGCAGGAGATGGACAACATCGAAGCCTACCTCTCGCTGGAAAAGATGAACTACCGTGACAGGCTGAATGTGGTGTATGATATCGAGATAGATGATTTTATGCTGCCTGCCCTTTCGGTGCAGCCGCTGGTGGAGAATGCTGTGCGCCACGGTATAGGCACCTATGATAAGGGCGGCACTGTCACCATAAGCTCACACAGGCAGGGGGACAGTATCGTGGTGGAGATAAGCGACGACGGCACGGGCAGCAAAAGTGAGAGCCCGCAGCAGAGGGAGCGCAGGGGCATAGGTATCAACAACGTTAAAAAGCGCCTTAAAAGCATGGCAGGCGGCAAGCTGGATATGATCAGCAAAGAGCAGGGCACCACCGCACGCATAACCCTGCCCGATAAGACAAGGCTTGATGAAGCAGAGAAGTGAAAGGAGCATAATTATGATAACACTTACTTTGGACGACCAGATAGATGTGACCGAGCTGATGAAAAAAATGCTCAGGCGGATAGACCCCAACGGCACCCATCTGACGGCAATGACCGCCGAGGAAGCCTTTGAGCTTATGTCGCAGGATATACAGGTGCTGTTTTTGGATATTGAGCTGCCCAGGATAAACGGTATCGAGGTGGCGGATATCTTCTTGAAAAAGTACCCTGCGCTCAACATCATATTTGTGACGGGGCACCCTGAGTACAGCTTTCAGGCGCACGGGGTGTTCCCCAGCGGATTTTTGATGAAGCCTGTGGACGAAAAAGACCTGCGCAGGGCGCTGGAGCACCTGAGATACCCCCTGACGGACAAAAGGGGGCTGGTGGTGCGCTGCAAGCCCTTCGGGGTGTTCTTTAACGGTGAGCCCCTCACCTTCCGCAGTGAGCTGACTATGGAGCTTTTTGCATTTTTGGTGCATAAGGAGGGCGCATTTTGCACCAATGGTGAGCTTATTGCCGTTTTGTGGGACGGCGACCCCGAAAAGGAGGGCAGGCTGCGCCAGCTGGTGATGGATATGCGATCACGGCTGGAAAAGGTGGGCTGCCGTGAGATAGTAACAAAGCGATACGGCAAGGTGGCGCTGGATAACCGCCTGTATACGGTGGAGGGCGCAGCCGATACGATACCTGCGCAGTTCGGGTGGTACTAACTAGGCTTAGTGTCAACACACCCTAGAGGCAAGAAGCAAGAAAACGGTACGCCTGCGGCGTATATTATCCGCTTTGGGGATAATAAGGTCTTGTTTCTTGCCTCTTTAAACGGGTAAAATATTTTACTAATTCGTTAAAGTTAACGGAATATTTACATTTGACTGACCGTAAATGACGTTGGTTGAACGGTTCGTTAACACTTTGTATGTTATAATAAAATTGTCTTTAAAAAGGTGACTTTGTTGAACTTTTTGTAAGATATGCACCGAAATGGGGTTGACAAAATTTAATTTTTGCTGTATAATTTTTAGCAGAAAATGTCAGCTGTGTTTTGGCGCAGATAAGGTAAATGCGTACACAATGGGGTGAAGGGCTTCTTTGTGCGCTTTTATGCATTTTTGGTAATTTAATTTTTTTAAAAAGGAGGAAATTGATTATGGCGATTGAAAAAGGTCATAATGCAAAGCGTGTTACGGCAGGACTGCTGGCGCTTTCGATCGTAGCGGGTCAGCTTATGCTGCCTGCAAACGTTGGTACAGGAGGGCTCTTCGGAGGTATCAGTGCGTCTGCTGATACATATACCGGCTCGGTAGACTCCAGCGCTTTAAAGGTTGGAGATATAGTTAGCAGCGGCACCATTGTATATAATAAAACCGGTGCTTTACTGGTAAATGCCGATACAAATGAGACATTCGCAATGGAGGTACCTAGAGTCACCTTTAGCAGTACGTCTGTCATTACCGAAGTCAGCGGCGGTTATGTTAAGTATTCTACGCTCAAAAATGAAACTCTCGATTTGACAAGTAGCGCTAAAGTTGAAGAAAGTGATGATAACAAGGCCACATGGTATAGCGGCGACGATGATGGTGCAAACATCGGATTTAATAACTATGCATTAACTATTGATAACAAAAACGGCGCAATTATCTCAAAGGTCGAGCTTACGCCCGGCTATTTACACACTGAGGCTTCTAATTTCAGCTCAACAGTCGTTACTGATCCGAGTACAGCTGTTGTTTCCAGCAATCTTTCCGGCCAATACCAGAGTGTATCCGGCACTTTAACTATATCCGACATCAACGCTGCAAGCGTAACTATCACATCTACATTCGGGGCATGGGCACAGTTCAAATCTGTAAAGATCTATTATGCGACCACAGCCGGAGCTACACAGCAGGACCCC
>CALCRR010000159.1 GCA_937894495.1 uncultured Ruminococcus sp.
GACAAAAATATCCAAAAAGACGTGTGTTAGGCTTAGTGTCAACACACCCTAATAATTACAGATAGGAATGATAGAAATGTACAATATTCTTACAATGAATAAGATAGCAGCTTGCGGAACAGACAAGTTCGACAAGGCTGCCTACACAGTAACAGACGAGTGTGCAGATCCTACCGCAATAATGGTAAGATCTGCAAAGCTCCACGATTATGAGATACCCGAGAGCCTGCTTGCCATTGCAAGAGCAGGCGCAGGTGTAAACAATATACCTGTTGAAAAGTGCGCAGAGCAGGGCGTTGTAGTATTCAACACCCCAGGCGCAAACGCTAACGCAGTTAAGGAGCTGGTGATCTGCGCTCTGCTGCTTTCTTCCAGAAGAATTACAGAGGCTGCTGCATGGGCTAACTCACTTAAAGGCACAGAGGACGCACCTAAGACTGTCGAGGGCGGCAAGGCTAAGTTCGCAGGTCCCGAGATACTGGGCAAAACACTGGGCGTTATCGGTCTGGGCGCTATCGGCGGCAAGGTTGCAAACGCTGCCGCTGCACTGGGTATGAACGTTATAGGCTTCGACCCCTTCCTCTCAGAAGCAGCTGCAAAGGCTCTTGATGCTTCCGTCAAGGTAGTTGACAGCAAGGAGGAGATCTATAAGAACAGCGATTACATCACCCTCCACGTTCCCTTTACCCCCGATGCAAAGAACTCTATCAGCACCGAGCAGATAGCTATGATGAAGGATGGCGTTCGCCTTATCAATATGGCAAGAGGTGAGCTGATAGATACAGCTGCCGTTGTTGAAGCTATCAAGGCAGGCAAGGTAGCTAAGTATGTTACAGACTTCGCTGACGATATCGGTCTTGGCGAGGAGAATGTTATCACACTGCCCCACCTGGGCGCATCTACCCCCGAGAGTGAGGATAACTGCGCTGTTATGGCTGCTGACGAGCTTATGGACTATATCGAGAGAGGTAAGATCAGAAATTCTGTTACATTCCCTAATCTTGAGCTCGCTAAGACCGCTGACCAGCTGGTTTGCGTTCTGCATAAGGCAGAGGTTGCTGAGGACGCAGTAAAGGCAGCAGCAGGCGCTGAGGTGGTAAACTCAGCAACAGCTACCAAGAAAACATGGGGCTACACTATCCTTGATGTAAAGGGTTCTGCAAACGTTGACGCTGTTAAGGCAGTTGACGGCGTTGTAGGCGTAAGAGTTATCTGATAAATAATAGCTCACCGAGCCAAAAGCGCAGGCACAATAAAAGAAATTTTTTAAGGCACTTCTGTCAGAAAACTGACAAAAGTGCCTTTTTGCTGCTTGGTGCGGCGCTTGCCTATCAGCTCAGCCGCCCAGCTTTTTCTTTTTCATTTGCGCTGCATTTCTGGGGTATTTTGAGGGGGTAGGCGTCAGCTTGCGGATAATTATCAGCGTCCTGCCGTCGCCGTTTGGCAGGGTGTAGTTTATTACCTTTTCGGTCCTGCCGCCCAGCAGCTTTATGGCAGGCTTTGCCGCTTCAAGCTCCTCCTCGCCCCCCGAGCCTTTAAGGGCTGCAAAAATGCCCCCCACCTTAACAAAGGGCAGGCAGTATTCGCTCAGGTCGCTCATGTTAGCCACCGCCCTTGCAGTGGCAATGTCAAAGCTCTCACGGCAGCCCTCCTTTTTGCCCAGCTCCTCAGCCCTGCCGTGAATACATCTCGCTTCAAGCCCTATGCTTTGTGAAAGCTCCTCTAAAAAGCTTATCCTTTTGTTGAGACTGTCAAGCAGCGTCAGCTTGATATCATCACGCCAAACCTTTAAAGGGCATGAGGGGAAGCCTGCCCCTGTGCCCACATCTATAAGGCTCGCACCCTTTGGCAGTTCAAACAGCGTGAAGGGATATATGCTGTCAAAAAAATGCTTTACAGCCACACCCTCGTCATCGGTTATGGCTGTCAGGTTCACCGATCTGTTGCGCTCGACCAAAAGCTCACAGTATCGGCTGAGCTGCCTGTACTGCTCGTCGCTCAGCACCATGCCGCCTGCGGCAAATATCTTGTCTGTCTCTGCCTTTGATAACATATCAATTCTCCTGTATCCCGATTATGTCCATAGGTTCACCCACTATGTAGTCAGCCCTGTACTTCTCAAATTCCTCCCTGCTGCCGTAGCCGTAAAGCACGGCAATGCAGTCCAGCCCATGCTTTTTCGCTCCCAGTATGTCATGCAGCCTGTCACCCACCATCACCGCCTGTGATCGGTCAGTCACCCCGCAGCGTTCAAGGGCAGCCGCTATGACCTCATCCTTTTCCTTTCTGGTGCCGTCCAGCAGCGAGCCTGTTATGCTGTAAAAATACTTTGCGATACCAAAATGCTCCAGTATCCTCACCGAGAACACCTCAGGCTTCGAGGTTGCCACAGCCAGCTGCGCCCCCTCGTTTTTAAGAGCCTCCAGCAGCTGCGGTATACCATCATATACCGAGTTCTCAAAAAGCCCCTTTTCACGGTAATACTCCCTGTAGAGCTCCACAGCCCTTTCAGCCTTTTCTTTTGTAAACCCGATAAACCTCTCAAAAGACTCCCACAGCGGCGGACCTATAAATTTAAGCAGCACCTCTCGGGGCGGTATCTCGTCCCCCGACTGCCTTAATGAGTATTTCACCGCATTGATGATACCCTCCCCCGAGTCGGTGAGGGTGCCGTCAAGATCAAAAAGATATGTACTGTATTTCATTTTACTCAACATTGATCATTCCTTCATGCCCGTTATGATGTCATTGGCGTGCTTGTATATCACCTCAGGCTCCTCGCCGATGAAAAACTCGCCATTTTCGTAAAGCACCCTGCCTGCGCACATGGTCATAGCAACGTTCTCCTTTGAGCCCGAGTACACTATGTTTTTGCCGATGTTGTTCAGCGGCTGCATATTGGGGCGGTTTATGTCGATCACCACCAGATCAGCCTGCTTGCCCACGGCGATGGTATCGCAGTTATCAAGCCCCATAGCCCTTGCGCCGCCCACCGTGGCGGCTTCAAGCACCCTGTCGGCAGGGCAGGCAGAGGCGTCCCCCAGCGCTATTTTTTGCAGACCCGTCATCAAAAACATCTCCCTGAACATATCAAGGCAGTTGTTGCTGGCAGGGCCGTCAGTTCCCAGGGCGATATTTATGCCCATCTCCTGCATTTTCGCCACAGGCGCAATACCGCTGGCGAGCTTGACGTTTGAGCCGGGGCAGTGCACAGCCCAGACTCCCTTGCGCTTGAATATCTCAAGATCATTATCGCTCATATGCACACAGTGGAAGCCTGCTCCGCCGTAGTTGAAAATGCCCAGGCTTTCAAACAGCTCGGTAGGCGTTTTGCCGTATTTCTCCACACACTCCCTTACCTCCTTGGCAGTCTCGGAGTTATGCATGGCAACAGGCGCCTTGTATTTCTCAGCCAGCTCAGCCACCGCCTCTATAAGCTCCTGCTGTGCCGTATACTCTGCGTGAAAGCCCAGCATATAGCCGATAAGAGGGTGGCAGTCCTTGAATTTCAGATAGTTCTGCTCCAGCCGCCGGGCGCTGCTTTTATCGCCGCTGACAGCGCCGCACAGCACGCTGCGAAAGCCGCTCTCGGTGCAGGCTTTAACATAGTCGTCCAGCTCAAAATACATATCAAAAGCCGCAGTGCAGCCTGTTGAGAGATATTCGAGGATAGCCAGCTTTGTCAGCCAGTATACATACTCGCCGTTGAGCTTAGCCTCCATAGGAAATACCTGCTTGAAAAGCCAGTCCTGCAGCGGCAGGTCATCAGCATATGACCGAAGAAAGGTCATCGCCGAATGAGTGTGGGCGTTTTTGAATGAGGGCATAAGCACATTGCCCTTGACATCTATATCCCTCTCAAAGCTCGCACCAGCCAGCTCCTCAGCGGTGGGGTTTCCCACATAAGCTATCTTATCCCCCTCGACCCAGACCTCCATATGCTGCGGCTGGGTGCCCTTTTCCATAGTTATTACCTTTGCATTATGCAGCCTTATCATAATAATACCCCCGTTTTATCCATTTTAAGAACAGAGCTCAAGCACTCAGCTTTTCCCCTCTGTTCGCTATTACTATGATTATACCCCATTTTCCCCTTATTGTCAAATATGTCCTCGGGCGGTCCTCACCGGACGGGGTATTTCCCCCACCTATCGCACTATTGTGGAGTTGGCAAGTTGTCGAGTCCTCCCCGGAGGGGAGGGGGCGCTTTTGTGGCTACTATTACTTCGATACGCTGCGCGAACCTTGGAAGCGAGTTATTGTGCGGTTTACCGCATAATTGAGTAAAACGGCTTTCTAGCCACTAGCACTCTAACCACTAGTGACTAGCAGGGTAAATGTTGACCTTGTGCACCGTACTGCATTTTGATTAAATTTATTTCGCCCCACTGAAAGTGTGTGGAGATTTTTTACGGGCTTTTGCTTTTGTGCAAAGAACAGACCCGATCTGTGCACAAACTAATAAACGCACAATAATTATGAATTATGCATTATGAATTATGAATTAGACTAACCACTAGCGACTAGCAGCGTAAACCGTTCTCTTACCTCTAAAAGCGTCTATCAGCCTACATCATCAGTTTATTTTTGAAGCCATTCTGTCCCCGAATATGCCGTACCCCATGGTCGGGTCTTCAATAAAAACATGGGTCACTGCTCCCACAATGCGTCCGTTCTGTATTATGGGGGAGCCGCTCATGCCCTGAACTATGCCCCCTGTCTGAGCTATCAGCTCCTTGTCAGTCACCTTTACCACCAGGTCATGCTCTGCCGCCTGAGAAAGATTTATCTGCTCTATCTCCACAGAATAGCTCTTAGGCGTGCCGCCATCCAGCGAGCATAGCATTGTTGCGCTGCCCTTTTCTATCTCCTGCCTGAAGCCCAGCTCCAGCGGCGCACTGTTCACAGGGCATTTATCCAGCCTGCCAAAAAGCCCCTCCTCGCAGTTGAGGGTTATCTCGCCTAAGGTGTCTGTGCCGTCAAACTCCCCTGTCAGCTGCCCCGGGTCGCCTTTTGAGGAGGGTATGAACCCTGTCAGCCTTATCCTGCCGACAGCTCCCTCCCACAAGGGCAGTATCTCACCTGTGTCAGAGTCGCATACAGGGTGTCCCAGCCCTGCAAACTCCCCTGTCTCCTCATTATAAAAGGTAAGCGTGCCGATACCTGCTGATGAGTCCCTGACCCACATACCTGCCTTGTATGCCCCCTCTGAGTAAACAGGGCTCAGCGCCGCTCTTACCTCTTTGCCGTCCCTTTTAAGGATAACATCGCATTTTTTGCCCCTGGATCTTTTTATGATATCCGAAACATCACCGTTAGACTGTATATTCTCACCGTTGATGGAAATAATTATATCACCCTCTCTTATGCCGCATTCCTTGGCAGGGCAGCCGCCGTTCACCTCAGCTAAGTCCACCACCATGACCCCGTCAGTCAGCAGCTTTATGCCGAAGGCGCTGCCGCAGGGCACAAGCTTGGGTCTCTCCACCGAGCTTGCAGTTACATTTTTAATAGGTATCATGCCAAAAAGCATAAGCGTGTTCTCGGTGGTCCTTGAGGACCTGGCGGATATGCTGGTCAGCGCCACCGTGTAGCTGCTTCTGGTGGGCTTTGCAGTTATTGAGAATACCGAGCTTATCATAAGCGGCTCACCCTCTGATACAAAAAATCTGTTTGGCAGCATTACCCTGTAAAAGCCTGCCAGCCCCACCAGCATGGTCATGGCGGTACACATCATCGCCGCAAAGCACCTTATCCTTTTTCTTGTCCCAGTCATTCAAACAGTCCTTTCTTTTCAGTTTTAGTGTATTTCCTCACGCTATGAGAAAACACATAAGATTATTTTTTTCTTGCAATTTTATTGTTGACCGCCGCAGCTTTTTAATTCAATATGTCTGATAAGTATTATTTGTCTTGGAAGAACAGGTTTAATTTTTTTGAAATGTTTTATTTTGTTTGTTGATATTTTCGGTATAATGTGATATAATTAGGGTGTGTTGACACTAAACTGATACGCGGATTTTTGAGATATTTTTGTTCCGTTCTAGGCAAAAATCCGCAGTTGGGCTGTCGCCCTGCAAGGATTTTTAACGACGAACGGGACAAAAATATCCAAAAAGACGTGTGTTAGGCTTAGTGTCAACACACCCTAATAAGCGTCGGGAAATTTAAAGCTCCCGATATCATTCTACAACACTAACGAGGTTTAAAATGTCAAAAAAAGAAAGACTTAAAGCACAGGCGCAAAAGCAGAGCCTTGCCCGTAAGGAGCAGGAAGAGGAAGAGCGCATTGAAAAGGAAGAAGCCCAAAGAAAGCAAAGCAAATCAGCTAAAAAACTGCGCAAAAAGGCAAAGCGTGACCGCAGGGGCAGAGAGCCGATACCTTTTATAATACTAAAAATACTTATGCTCATACCCTTTGGCTATTCGGGCTTTTATTACGGCGGAATACTTATATCGGGAATATTCGGCGGCTTTATCGAGCCTAAGCCCCCTGCATGGGTGGGCTGGTTCGTGCTGGCAGGCACCCTGCTGACAGCCGCAGGGGTGCTTATCGAATTTTTCAAAAAGCACGTAATATCATTCATCACCATAGCCGCAGGCACTGTTTTCTATCTCAAAGGCGTGCAGTATTTTATAAACTATATCCAAAACAGGCTTGAAAAATATTACGTTGAAGAAAGCCTGCGTGATATGGATAAGGTCTATATGAAGCGCCACTACCCCATAGTGGGGGTCATCGCCATATCCTTTATTATCCTTGTCTCATGGGTAATAATGAAGCTGATAGAAAGAAAGCGCAGGCAGCACGAAAAAGACACCGCCCCCGTAAAATCTATAGTGGATTAGGGTGTGTTGACACTAAACTGATACGCGGATTTTTGAGATATTTTTGTTCCGTTCTAGGCAAAAATCCGCAGTTGGGCTGTCGCCCTGCAAGGATTTTTAACGACGAACGGGACAAAAATATCCAAAAAGACGTGTGTTAGGCTTAGTGTCAACACACCCTAAACACACCACCGCTCAGCAAAGCAGCAAAAAGGCACTTTTGTCAAACCTGACAAAAGTGCCTTAAATAATATTCTTGCTTCTTGCCTCTTACCTCTTGCTTCTGGTGATCAGTTCTCCTCGTTGGTAGAAACAGTGATATCGGGTGCTGCTGCCTCAGCCTCAGCCTTCTTGGCAGCGTCTCTCTCCTGCTTAACTCTTATAAGCGTCTGCTTGATAGACGCCAGCATCTCCTGTGTAAAGGGCAGGTTCTGGTTAAAGGGGTTTACCACAAAGCCCTGTACCTGCTTGGTGTTCTCTGTAAGACCCGCAATGTCTGCAAACTTCATTGCAAAGGGTCTGAACTCCTCGTCAGTCTTTCCTCTGAGCTTCTCGATCTCGTCACGGTCGGTGAATACAGGGAAGAACGAACCTCTCTCCTTATGGTTGATAAGTACGAACTTAGCAGTCTGCTTATCCTGGAACTTAACGTGATTGTCAGCATCAGCCACCAGCTCGGTGTTCTTCTGTACTATTGCAGGAACTAAAAAGGTGCTTCTGAGAGCCACATTTATGACCTTGTTCTGTGTCTCGGCAGTAAAATTCTCTCTCATTTCCTTGATAGCTTCTACCAGTGCTTCGTTGGTTATGGGCTTGTTATTCTGTTCAGCCATTTTTATCTACTCCTTTAAAATTAATTTTCTTCCAGATCGGTCTCTATTATATACTTCGGACGAGCCTTGGTCTCAAGATATATCTTGCCAATGTACTCTCCGATGATACCTATTGCAAGCATCTGCAAGCCGCCTATCGCCCATACAGATACTATCGTTGATGCCCAGCCCCTTACAGTATCGCTCACAGCGTGGGTTATAAGGAAATATATCAGCATTATTATGGACATCAGAAATATGAATATACCCAGACAGGTTATGAACCTAATGGGCTTTACCGAAAGTGAGGTCACACCCTCAGCCGCAAAAGCCAGCATTTTTTTCAGAGGATATTTCGACTCTCCAGCCACCCTCTCATTTCGCTTGTAAGCCACCGTGTCGCTCTTGAAGCCCAGCATAGGCACCATTCCCCTCAGGAAAAGGTTTACCTCCTTAAAGCTCTCCAGCGCCGTGACAGCTCTTTTGCTCATCAGCCTGTAGTCTGCATGGTCGTAGGTTATCTCCACACCCAGCATCTCCAGCAGCTTATAATATGCCCTGGCGGTGTTTCTCTTGAAAGCCGTGTCCGTCTCCCTTGATGAGCGCACACCGTACACTATGTCGCAGCCCTCAGCCCTCTTGTCCAGAAAGCCGTCGATGGCGTTTATATCGTCCTGCAGATCGGCGTCCATAGATACTATGATGTCGGCATAATTCTTAGCCGTCATCAGCCCTGCCAGCAGCGCATTCTGGTGTCCCTTGTTTCTCGAAAGCTTCACCCCTGTAAAGGTGGGGTTGAGCGAATGCAGCTTTTCGATTATCTGCCAGGTCCTGTCCTTTGAGCCGTCGTCAACGAACATCACCTTGCTCCTTGGGTCTATCCTGCCGTCCTTTTTCAGCCCGTCCAGCTTTTTCATCAAAGCCTCGGCGGTTATGGGCAGCATCTCCTCCTCGTTGTAGCAAGGTATTACCACATACATGATCTCTGCCATTTTTCAATTGTCCTTTCTCAGTCTGCCCGAGCTTATATATCTACCTCAGGCTCCTCTTGTTCTATCCCAAAAAGTATGCAGGCATTTCTGTTTGTTATATCTATTATTTCCTGCAGCGATACGCCCTTAATCTGCGCCATCACCTTTGCAGTCTCCCTTATCATCGAGCTGTCACTGCGTTTTCCCCTGTAGGGGGGCGGCGCCATATAGGGGCAGTCGGTCTCCAGCAAAAGCCTGTTTATGGGTACAGCTTCGCAGGCACGGCGTGCTTTTTTTGAGTTATTAAAAGCCAGCGCCCCCGTAAAGCCTATATACATTCCCAGCTCCACCACCTCCAGCGCAGTTTCGGCAGAGCCCGAAAAGCAATGCATGACACCCTCGGGACGGTACTCCCTCAGAATATCCATACACTCCTGAGTGGCGTCTCTGCAATGCACTATCACAGGCAGCGACTTCTGCACCGCGAACCTCACCTGCTCGGTAAAGACCTCAGCCTGCTTATCCTTATCATACCCCTCATAGTGGTGGTCTAATCCTATCTCGCCAACGGCGCAGAGCTTGTGTATCTCAGAGGCTTTAAAATAAAGCTCCTCCAGCTTATCACGCCAGTTCTCGGGCAGGCTGCCGACATTTTCGGGGTGAAAGCCCACCGAGGTATAAAAATTCTCATATCTGCGTGCCGTTTCGATACCAAACAGCGACGATCTCTCATCAGTCGCCGCGTGCAGCATCTTGTCAACGGGGTGTCCCTCCCCTGTCAGCAAGCTGTCCAGCAGCAGATACCTGTCCTCATCAAAAGCGCTGTCATCATAATGGCAATGCGAATCAAAGATCCTTCTAATCTCAATTACACCCTTTCTCACAAGCCAAAACAAAGCCTGCAAATACACATATTAATTATAACACACTTTTCCCCATTTGTAAAGTATTTTCTTCCCCCACCTATCAAAGTTTTGTGAGGGCGGCAAAATATCGAGTGCTCACCGGAGGGGGTCCTTTCTTCAAAAATGTTATTCCCCGATGACTTCTGCAAGCAATATGATAAATCACCATCGGCTATATATGACCGAACCGGGAGTATTTTACTTCGTGGCTGAGCCGTTTATCAGTTTTTTCAGCTCTGCCCTTGTGACCTCGCCTGCCAGGCGGCGTCTGCCGCGCATTATGGTGCGTGACACTGTTGATTTGTTCACCTTGAAGCGTTGGGCGATCTGGCTTACGGTGAGGCTGTCTCTGTAGTATAATATTATATAACATTTTTGCTTTAAAATCAAGCGTTTTTTATATTATAATATAATTTTTATCAGATTTTGTTAAATTTATACAATTATTTTTTGTAATTAATACTGTATCTTCTATTCTTACTCCAAATTTTCCTGGTATATATATTCCTGGTTCATTTGCCATTATCATATTATTTTTTAAAAAGTATTCTTTTTTAGAGC
>CALCRR010000160.1 GCA_937894495.1 uncultured Ruminococcus sp.
CTTTGGAAAGGGGTCTGGGGAATAACCTTTCTTCAGAAAGGTTTTCCCCGGTAAAACCTGCACACGGTATGGCAGATCATCATTTACAGCAGTACACGGTAAAACGGTATCAGATCATGAAGAGGGGGCAAAGAGCGGTGAGCTTTTGCCCTTTTTAGATTTTCAAGGGAGGTTTTTTATGCGTGACAGAAGTATGGCGTTTGTGATAAGGGATAAAAAAATACTGACCGAAAGGCTGTTTTACAACAACAGATATTTTTACTCCATACCGGGGGGCGGTATTGAAAAGGGCGAGAGCCCGGAGCAGACAGCTTTGCGTGAGCTTAAAGAGGAGTGCGGACTTGATGGCAGCATTGTAAAAAAGCTCACCGAGATATACCGCGCGGACGGCAGCAGGGAGCACGTTTTTGAGGTAAGCGTACCAAGGGAGCAGCAGCCCGTGCTGGGCTCTGACCCTGAGGAGCCTGAGGACGCCCAGCCTATCAAGGGGGTCTGCTGGCTCAGCCTTGATGAGATGTCGGAAAAGGACCGTGCCTTTATGTGGGCATACGGGCTTATGGAGATCGACGGCTTTTTTGAGGAGCTGCTGAGCTGGGGCGACAGGGTAAGCTACCCCACAAAGGAGTGACTCGCCATTTGGCACAGGCAAGAGGGAGTGTGAACAAAGAGCGATATGGAGCTGGTAAGAGCAAGCAGTGTTAGCTTTAAATACAACGGCGCCAAAGCCCCTGCCCTTTCATCGGCTGATATAAGGGTCGGTGAGGGCGAGTTTGTGCTGCTCTGCGGCGGCTCGGGCTGCGGCAAGACTACTTTGCTAAAGCTCATAAAGCCCGAGCTTTCTCCCCCGGGGGAGCCGGGGGGCAGCATTGAGATTTTCGGCAGGCAGGCAAAAAGGGGTGAGTTTGCCCCCGAGATAGGCTTTGTTATGCAAAGCCCCTATGCCCAGTCGGTGAGCGACACGGTGTACGGTGAGCTTGCCTTCGGGCTTAAAAATCTTGGACTCGACGAAGCCGAGATAAAACGCAGGATAGCCGAGACAGCTGCCTTTTTCGGCATTGATAAGCTCATGCACCGTGAGCTTTCTTCGCTGTCGGGGGGAGAGCTGCAAACAGTGTGCATTTGCGCCGTTATGGTCATGCAGCCGAGACTTATCATTCTTGATGAGCCTGTGAGCCGCCTTGACCCCCTTGCCGCCGAGAGGCTCATATCAATGCTTGGCAGGATAAACCGTGAAACAGGCACTTCCCTGCTGGTAGCCGAGCACTTGTGCGAGGGGCTTTTCCCTCTGTGCGACAGGGCTTATTTTATGGAAAAGGGCAAAGTGGTCGGCTGCTATGAAAGGGGCTGCGGAAGCTTCCCCGAGGGGCTTACAGCCTATATGCCTGCGGCTGCAAGGATAGCTTCACAGGGCAGAAAAACAAGTGCTTTGCCCCTGACTGTCAGAGAGGGCAGGGCTTATCTCAGGGAGAATTACAAGCCGAACAATGCTGAAACTCCCCATAAAAAAACAGACTCAGACACCGCCCTTGAAGCTGCGGAGCTTTATTTCAGCTACGATCACAACGAGGTGCTGACGGGGTGCGATATCGCTGTTAAAAAGGGTGAGATACTCACTGTTGTGGGGGCTAACGGCTCGGGCAAGAGCACCCTTTTAAAGTGCCTGAGCGGTGGGCTAAAGCCCCATTTCGGCAGGCTCAGGCTATTTGGCAAGCCGTATAGGAGCTACAAAAACGGCAGCCTTTACAGGCAGAATATCGCTTTTCTCCCCCAGGAGCCCACGGATATTTTCACCCAGCCCACCGTTGGTGAGGACTACGCACTGGCGGCAAGGGCGCTGGGGGCTGATAAGGAGCTTTTAAATGAGATAACGGCGCAGCTGGGCATAGCTCACCTTATGGACACCCACCCTTATGACCTGAGCGGCGGCGAGGTGCAGCTTTGCGCACTGGGCAGGCTGCTGCTGGCAAGACCCAGGGTGCTGCTGCTGGACGAGCCTGTAAAGGGACTTGACCCCGAAAGCATAAGGCTTACGGGCAAGGCTCTCAGGGGGCTGGCAGAGGGGGACATGGCGGTGATATGCGTATCCCACGACCTTGATTTTGCCGCAGGATATTCAGACCGCTGCGGACTGTTTTCTGACGGCAGACTGCAAAGTGTGTGCTCCCCTGAGGAGCTGTTTACAAAAAACAGGCTTTACACCACCACAGCCGCCAGGATATGCAGAGGGATATTCGATGGGGCTGTTACGGCGGAGTCGGCAATAAAGATCATGAAGGAGCAGGACGGCATTGGATAGCGGCAGATTAAAAAGAGCGTTGCTGTTCGCAGCTGCGCTGGCAGGCATCACCCTTATGGGGCTGGCGTTTGCCGAGAGGGCGGCGGCATGGGTGTTCATGTCGCTGGCGATAGTTATTTGCGCCGCTGCCTTTGCAGGGTTTGAGCGCAGATCGCCCACCTCGGGGGACATTGCGGCAGCCGCCGTTATGACCGCACTTTCGGTAGCAGGCAGGATAGCCTTTGCGCCAGCCCCTGCATTCAAGCCCTGTGCGGCGGTCATCATACTTTCGGGAATGTACCTCGGGGCAGGTCAGGGCTTTATGGTGGGAGCGCTGACTGCGCTGGTATCGAACTTTTACTTTTCGCAGGGAATGTGGACCCCCTTTCAGATGCTCACCTGGGGGGCTATAGGTCTGCTGGCAGGAGCTCTGGGCGGAGCGCTGAGAAAAAACAAGGCGGTGCTTTGCATATACGGAGCACTGGCAGGCATAGCCTTTTCGGTACTGATGGATCTGTGGAGCTGCCTTTGGACAGACGGCAGCATAGGCTTGGAGCGTTTTCTTGCGCTGACCGCCGCATCGGGCTGGTTCGCCGTGGGCTATGCAGTATCAAACACTGTTTTTCTGTGGCTTTTCGCAAACGCCGCAGAGAGGATATTCGGCAGATTGAGGGATAAGTACGGGATAGGGTCGGACGGCAATTGATAAACCCTGTTTTACTTTTGTGCTGCTGATAAGATAAATCGGAATTTAGAGGTGATATGATCTATGGAAGCAAGACTTGAATACTGTGGTAATTATATAGAAATAACAGATTTTCACCACTCTGTTGATGACGAAAAAAATGGAAATCCATATAATTGTTCGTTTTGTATTAAAGTGAAATCAGGTGTATTCTCTGGGATTGCAGATGGCTGTGAATATGATTATAAGGAGTTGCAGAATTTCATTAAAGCTCTGGAAGAAATGATTTCATTTAAGAGAAAAGAAATAACATTTGTTGAAATAGGTTATGGTAATAAGATTGAATTCAATTGCGACAGAGCAGGACATATAAAGGTATCCGGTGATATACGTGGTGATGTAGGAAGTCACATTTTAAAATTTGAATTCATGACTGACCAAACAGTTTATCCGAGATTTATAAATGAACTGAATAGCCTATAACTTCTGATTTATATAATGAACACTCTTGTAAAAAGGGAGATCAATAATTAAGTACAGCATCAGAAATTTTTATACCGACCTCTGAAACCTGACATCAAAAAGGAGCAGCATTATGGCTGAAATAAAGGAAAGAAAAGAAAAAAAGGAGCGGCTGGGGCAGGTGTTCCGCTCGCTGTTCACGCTGAGAAATGATATGGCTGACTATGAGGAGATCGAGAACACCATAATCTCGGGCTCAAAGCTGCAGGGCACCAATGCCTGCATACTTATGCTGGCTATACTGGTGGCTTCGGTGGGGCTCAACACCAACTCAACGGCGGTCATAATCGGCGCAATGCTCATATCCCCACTTATGGGAGGGCTGACGGCTATCGCTTACGGCTTTGCCACAAACAACCTTACGCTGGCTAAGTTCTCGGCGGTGCGGCTGAGCATTCAGGTGGTCATAAGTATAGTGACCTCATTCGTGTATTTTTCAATATCCCCCATAAATGCGGCTTCAAGCGAGCTGCTGGCAAGGACTAGCCCCACGGTGTGGGACGTGCTGATAGCCACAGGGGGCGGCTTTGCAGGCATTATCGGTCAGACCCGTAAGGAGAAAAGCAACGTTATCCCCGGTGTGGCTATAGCAACAGCCCTTATGCCGCCGCTTTGCACCGCAGGCTACGGGCTGGCGCAGCATAATTTAAGGTACTTTATAGGTGCGCTGTATCTATTCTTCATAAACGGTTTTTTCATCACCATAACGGCTATTGTGGTGCTTAAATTTTTGAGAGTTCCGCAGTTTAAGGAGCTCAGCCGAAAGCAGCTCAGCCGCATACACCGCACCATAACCATAGTTGCGGTGATCACCATGATACCCAGCGTTTACCTGGCTTATGACACCGTTACCGACAGCCTTGAAAACGGCAATGCCGAGAACTACATTAAAAACGAGTTCGTTTTCAGCGGCACCCAGGTGGTGCAGAAAAGCATAGATATCGACCAAAAGGCGATAGAGGTGTCCCTCATTGGCAGCGAGATAAGCCTGACCCAGCAGCAGGAGCTTGAAAGCAAGCTGGGGGATTACGGGCTTGACGGGTACGAGCTCACCATAAACCAGACCACCGTAAAGGGTGGCATTACCACCGACGAGGTCAAGGCTCTGCTGGCTGAGTATGAGGACGCCGACGACGAGGAAGCCGAGGTAGATGTTGAGGGTCTGCTGACCGCCAAGGAAAACGAGGAGCTCACCGCCGAGAACGAGCAGCTGCAAAAGGAGAACGAGGAGCTGCAGGCACAGATAGAAGAGAACACCTCAAAAGAGCTTGACGTAGCCCAGCTAAGCGCCGAGCTGACGGCTTTAAACCCGAAGATACAGGGCGCAGCGGCAGCCTACGCAGATGTTCACGTAAGCGGGAGCGGCGAGACCAGAAACGAGCTGGTAGTGACCCTGCTGGTCTCACAGGCACTTGAAAAGGAGGAGCAGGCGACCATAAACAGCTGGCTCACACAAAGGCTGAACGCCGAAAGCGTTGTGCTGTTCCAGCAGAATGTGAAGTCCTACGCGGCTAGTCGCTAGTTCTCTTATTCTCTAGCGACTTGCAGCTTATGTGGGGGCGGTGAGCACCTTGACTTTTGGAGGGAAATGTTATATAATTGTTTTACGATATTTTATTTTTATTTGGGAGGTTTTGTTATGAAAGATCTTATGAAAAAGTTTTCGGCGGCTGCCTGCGGCGCTGTGCTGGCTTCGACCTTTGCGATCACCGCATCTGCTACCGACTACGGTCAGGCTGGTATCGAGTGGATGATAAGAGACTTCTGGTGGGAGCACAGGAACACCATCGGCAGTGAGGCTCTTACCGAAATGGAGGACGACCAGGTGACCTGCCACATGGAGGACGTAAACATCACAGGCAACGGTCAGTATACCGTGCTGCTCTCGGGCTGGGCGCCCTATGAGGAGGACTGGGACGCTGCCAAGGTGGGCAACCTGGGTGCGGCTATCAACGTTGATACCGAGGAGTACCCTGATTTTAAAATGACCCTTGATGAATGCACCATCGACGGCGTGACCTACACCTTTAATTCTCAGCCTGAGTTTGAGGAGTGCAACGGCGACGAGCATATCATGAAGGTCAAAAACCCCTACGGCAACTACTACGCCGACACCACCCCCGAAATGACGGAGTATGACGTTTGGCACACCACAGACCCTATCACCATAACCTTTACTGTGGAGGGTCTGCCCGAGGATAAGATAGAGGATAACCCCGACGAGATAATCCCCTACGACTTCGTATCTACCCTGCCCGACCCGCTGGCTGAGGACACAGGCGATGAGGGCGAAGGCGAGGAAGAGGCTGCCGACACCGAAGAGGGCGGAGATGAAGAGTCTGCCGCTGAGGAGACCGAGAGCAGCGAAGCCGCTAAGGAGGAGACAAAGTCCGACTCAAAGGCTGACGACAGCAAGGAGGACGAGGACGAGGGCATGAGCACCGGTCTTATCGTTGGCATAGCAGCCGCAGCAGTGGCAGTTATAGCTGTTATCGCAGTTGTTGTTTTTAAGAAGAAAAGGTAAGTATTGATTTTAGATAAACCACGCTGACAGGATCACTGTCGGCGTGTTTTTTAGAGGTAAGAGGTGAGAGGTAAGAAAAGGGGGTACCAAATCATGTGGTAAACCCCGACCTTGACATAACTATTAAATTATGTTAAAATAATGTGAGAGTATTTTACTGTTTCTTACAATATATAGGAGGGAAAAGCTATGTTTAAAAAACTGGTAACAGGGGCGCTGTCGGCAGTAATGCTGTTTTCGGCGGCTGTCACTGCGGGACTGCCGGGGGCTTTAACTGCTTCGGCGGCGTCGGGGGATTATGTTGATATCTACAGCTTTGAAAATGTTGACGAGTATGTTGCGGACAGCTTGCTCAACGGCAATATCAATATTTATCTCGGCGAGAGAACGGACGGAAACCTTTACGGAAATCTCATGAATTATACCTGGAGCTGGAAGCTGATAAGCGATGAGATACGTAACAATGAGGGGCTGGTGGAGGCGAGCCTTGTTTATACCTACCTTGCCAACGACCTGAAAAGCAGCCCTTATAAAGTGGTAAGGGACCTTGTGGATTATCAGATATATGAGGTGGTGCTTATGGACTACCTGCTGGCTGAGTCGGAGTCTCCCCTTTACAGCAAGGCTAAGCTCTCAAAGGAAGAGAAGTTTATTAATAAGGTCAGAAAGCTGTGTGATGCCAAGGCGGCGGAGCTGCTTAAAGAGGGCAAAAAGCTCACCTCTGCCGACCTGAGCCAGATAAGCAAAGACGAATTTCTGAAAATAACAGGGCTTACAAAGGATACCGAGGATTACCTTTATATCTCAAAACAGTTTGACGAGTTCACTAAGATCACAGGAGAGATCGAGGACCAGCTGGTACTGGCATCAAAGCTGCTGGCACTGTGCGATGTCAACCAGGACAGGATAAACTTTTTGCAGGATCTGAAAGCTCAGGCGCAGGCTAAAGGAAACACAGGGCTTTGTACGGCTATAGACAATGTATGTGCATACTGCAGAAATTCTGTTTTCAGCTTCAGCAAGGCTACTCTGGACGAAGCAGGCAAGTTCTTTGTGGATAAGATGTGGTCGGAAATGGTCAAGGACAGCGGACTTGGCGCTATACTCACATCGGGTGATATGTCGGCAAGTCTTATGAATATTATTTTTAATGTGGATTCTATCTCCTCTGACAACACAAGGATAGCCATTCTCGGCATGATAGACGACTATGCCCGTGCTGCGGTCAAGGATAAGGCAACGAAGGCTAAAAACAACAAAGCTTATGCAAAGTCCTTCAATGCCGATATCACCTCTTTTCTGGCGTTTGAAAAATATGCCGACAAGCAGACCAAAAATCTTATTGACGATACCCACGCCAAGGGTTGGGTCAACGCAGTTAAAAACTTCTTCTCCCAGAAGAACAAAGAGCTTTATGAGCGCATGGCAAAGGTCATAAATGATGAAATCGAGGTATGCGACGGCTTTATCAGAGACATAAATATCATCAAACAGGAATATACCGACTGGTCACAGGGCAAGATAAAGGACGGTATGTGGATAAGGCTTTATCAGGATAAGCTGGAAAGCTTTAAATCAAGTGACCTCTTTGTTGCAGATAATGAATGGGGAGCAGGAACGCTGGGGTCAAGGTTCAATCTGTTTGACATAGACTGTAATGGTGTTCCTGAGTTATTTATTAACACTGCAAAATCTTTCGATTCACCATCTTGTGTAATATCATATGATAAAGGTGTATTAAAAACTGCAAGGATAAATTTTGACGGTGGAAATGGTCCGATGGTATATGTTAATACAGAAAACCAACTGGTTTTATCATATGGTTACTCGTCTTATCCCACCACCTATTCTTATTTCAAATATAATGAGGGAAATTTGGAATTGGAGAAAAGGGTATATGATACAAGACAAAACAATGGAAAATACCAAGTCAAAAATTCTGAAAAAGGCGAATTGATAGATTTGACAAAAAGTGAATATGACTCACTTACATCTTATTACAACAGCATGGAGTGGACACCTATCAGTTCAGGCTACACCTTCGACCAGATAGACGAAGTAATAAACGCACTGAAAAAGCAATACATCAAGCAGCATGACCTTAACGGCGACGGTGAGCTGAACACCAAGGACGCTATGCTGATAATCGCATACTCCAAAAAGATCATCACCCCCAAGGACGAGCTGCAGTTCAAAGCTGCCGATATAAACGGCGACGGCAGGCTGGATACTAAGGACGCTATGCTGATGATAAATGCCGTAAAAAATAAAAAGGACCTGTAAAAAACTTAAAACCACGCTGACTGAATGCCGGCGTGGTTTTTTAGATGTAAAAGGTAAGAAGTAAGAGGTAAGAAATCCCCCGATCAAACAAAGTATGAAAAGAGGGCTCTTGCCTCTTGCTTCTATATTCTTGCTTCTGAAAAAAACTGCACAGAGCTTTGTGCCCTGTGCAGTTTATGTTATTTGTCAGCTTACTTTATCTCAGTCTTGTTCTTAGCTGCTCTTATAATTGCCATGCTGTCCTTGGTATCAAGAACGCCGTCGCCGTTAACGTCTGCACGCTTGAACTGTGCGTCGTCCTTAGGCGAGCTGTTCTTCTTAGCATAGGATATTGCAAGCATTGCGTCCTTGGTATCTACAACGCCGTCGTTGTTGATATCGCCCTTAACAAAGTTCTGGGCTTCCTCGGCTGCTGCCAGAGCTGCTTCGTCATCTGCCAGCTTCTTAGCTGCTTCCTCGCTCACCAGTGCCTTCTGGTCGTCTGTGAGCTGGTCATATGCTGCTCTTGCTGCTTCGATAGCGTCCTTATCGGTGGTCGCTACATCATCGGCTGCAGGCAGAGCGTTGATCTTATCCTCAACTGCCTTAGCTGCTGCTTCGTCAGCTGCCTTCTTAGCTGCTGCTTCCTCGGCTGCTGCCAGAGCTGCTTCATCGTCTGCAAGCTTCTTAGCTGCTTCCTCGCTCACCAGTGCCTTCTGGTCGTCTGTGAGCTGGTCATATGCTGCTCTTGCTGCTTCGATAGCGTCCTTATCGGTGGTCGCTACATCATCGGCTGCAGGCAGAGCGTTGATCTTATCCTCAACTGCCTTAGCTGCTGCTTCGTCAGCTGCCTTCTTAGCTGCTGCTTCCTCGGCTGCTGCCAGAGCTGCTTCATCGTCTGC
>CALCRR010000161.1 GCA_937894495.1 uncultured Ruminococcus sp.
AGGCTGCGGGCTCCCCTCTCTCATACCTATTGACGCCATATCCGTTTCCAGGATATCCCACCCGAATGACAGATTTTTCAACGGTCAGGATATCTACGCTGTGGTAAAAAGCACTGAGGAGGACAGGATATGCCTTTCTCACAAGGAGCTTCTGGGCACCTGGGAGGAGAATGCCGCCATGTTCTCGGCAGGCGAAACGGTGGGGGGGGTGGTCCGTTCGGTGGAGCCCTACGGAATATTTATAGAGCTTGCGCCAAATCTGGCAGGTCTTGCAGAGCCAAGAGAGAACGTGCGCCCCGGGCAGGCAGCCAGCGTATACATAAAGGCGCTTATCCCCGACAAAATGAAGGTAAAGCTGATAATAGTAGACGTTTTTGACAACGTTTGTTTCCCCGGAAAGATAAACTATTTTATAAACTCAGGCAGGCTGGAAAGGTGGGAATACTCCACCGAGGGCAGCGGTAAGGAGATAGTTTCGGTTTTCTGAACAGTAGCTGATATAAAATAAAAACAGAGGAACACATCACTGCTCCTCTGTTTTTTCGTTATCGCTCTTATCCTCGTCAGGCTCGCCGTTATAATTATCTTTAATAAACTCTATAAGCGCCATTTCCGAGTCATATTCGCCCTTTGCAGGATAGCTTTTCTTCATCTTCACTGCCAAGTCATATTCCTTGTCAGCTGATTTTTTGTCATTTTCTGTTATAAGATAATAAGCGTAAAGAAGTCTTTTTCTTGTGATATAAAAGCTCTCTGTAAGCATCACATATTTTTTAAGGTCCTTGGTGTAAAGCTCTTCTACTTCATCTTTTGGCGCGCCTGTTATTATTTTTGTAAACAGCAGTTCACATTTGCACTCATTTTTATATAGATCAATAAGCTTTTCGTTGTCACACAGCTGCTGATAGAGCTCCATAGCAGAGTCAAAATCATGTCTGTCAAGCTCT
The DNA here is from genome assembly GCA_937894495.1 of uncultured Ruminococcus sp. Classification (GTDB taxonomy): domain Bacteria; phylum Bacillota; class Clostridia; order Oscillospirales; family Ruminococcaceae; genus Hominimerdicola. Next base: position 948 of record CALCRR010000161.1, read on the forward strand.
CTGGTTGCACCCATGATAGAAACGGCAGCCTGAAAAATATCGCCGTCAGGGTCGCCGCCTTCAAAAAATCTGTCGTCGATATCCTTTATGCGCCTGCCCTGATACTGCATTGCGTTGACGATAAGGTTTTGTAGTATAAGCTTTTTTATCTCGGGGTGCTTTTTCATCAGCCAGATGTTATAGCCGTCATTGGGGACGCCCATTGCCTTTGAGGGTATAAAATTCAACAGTCCAAGAAACAGCGATACTATGGCAAACAGCAGGATAAAATATCTGACGGGGCTTGCCTTGACGATCAGAAAAGCTGAACCCCCTATGAGAGCACTGATGAAATTAAAGAACACTCCCCCGAAATGGTACCAGAAAAACGGCGCTTTTTCAAGTTCCTTGTCCTCGGGGTAGGTCATAAGGCACTGACCTGCCGTGCCTGCTAAGTTAAAGCGCTTTACTTTAAGCCTGCCATCTTCCTTTATCCAGGTCAGGCTGCCTATCCTGTATGAAACGAACTCATACCCCGTGGCTTTGCCCATGACCAGGTGACCTGCTTCATGCACCATAAGCTGTAGAAAGTAGAATACAAATATCGAGACAAGATACAGCACCAGCACGATGATAAGGCTTTTTCTGTCAAGCTTCTGCGACATTCTGTCAAGGCAGTACACTCCGCCGAAGCCTGCTGCGAACCCAAGCATCAGGCTGACCCCGTAGGTGGTATACTCTATGAGCGTTGGCTTTCTTTTCTTCTTTTTCTCCATTATTTTTCTCCCTTTATCTTATCCCAGTATGCCTTGGCGGTCTGCTCGGTCTTGTTCTCGCCGTAGTGATAATACACCCTATCTTTCAGGGTATCGGGAAGATACTGCTGCTCGACCCAGTGATTTTTGAAATCATGGGGATAGAGATAATGCTGACCCTTGACCTTTGCGCCCTCGCCGTCAAAATGCTTGTTCTGCAAATGCCTGGGAAAATCCATTGCTCCCCCCTGCCTTACATCTGCAAGGGCGGCGTCCATGCCCAGGTATGAGCTGTTTGACTTTGGCGATGTAGCAAGCAGCACCACCGCTTCTGCCAGCGGTATCCTGGCTTCGGGCAGACCCAGCTGCAAAGCCGAGTCAACGCAGGACTTTGTCACCACCGCCGCCAGCGGATAAGCAAGCCCCACATCTTCACTGGCGATGACCAGCAGCCTTCTGCAAAGAGAAATAAGGTCGCCTGCTTCGATAAGCCTTGCGGCATAGTGCAGAGCTGCGTTCTCGTCAGAGCCCCGAATGGATTTTTGCAGCGCTGAGAGTATATCGTAATGCTCGTCCCCTGCCCTGTCATACCTCATGTTGCTGCGCTGGGTGAGCTGGCGCACCACCTCCATTTTTACCGTAAGGCTCTCGCCGTCGTTATCGGCTGAAAGTGCGCAGAGCTCGACAGTATTTATAGATTTTCTCACATCGCCGCCGCAGCCCCTGGCTATATGCTCCACCACGCCGTTTTCAAGCCTGAGCTTCAGCCCGAAATCCTCTGCCGTAAGCTGAAAAGCACGCCTTATGGCAGGCAGTATCTCGTCGGGGGGAAGGGGCTTGAACTCAAACACGGTGGAACGGCTGATTATAGCGTTGTATACGTAAAAATACGGGTTCTCGGTGGTTGAGGATATAAGGGTTATCTTGCCGTTTTCGATATATTCAAGCAGCGACTGCTGCTGTTTTTTATTCAGATACTGTATCTCGTCAAGATAAAGCAGCACCCCCTCAAAGCCGCCGAAGGTCTCCGTCTCGGCGATGACCGCCTTGATATCGGCGATAGAAGCCGAGGTGCCGTTCAGCTTATACATCCTCAGGTTGGTATTCTCGGCTATCAGCCTTGCAACGGTGGTCTTGCCTATGCCCGAGGGTCCGTAGAATATCATGTTGGGTATTTTGCCGCTTTGTATTATCCTTCTGAGGGGCTTGCCCTCCCCCAGCAGGTGGGGCTGACCCACTATATCATCTAAGGTCTGCGGACGTATCCTTTCCGCAAGTGGAACATTCATTATAATTCTCCTAGTCTAAAATATTCTGTATATCGGGCAGCTTCAGCTCATAGGCTCTGCTGTTTATTTTTTTCAGCAAATACCGCTTAGCCACCATAAGCGCAGGCTGATACTTGGTGTTTTCTCTGCCAAGGCTGAGCCTGTAGATGATAAACTGGCTTGAGGATATCTTCATGACCATATGGGACTGCCCCTCAAAGGTGCCCCTTATGACCGAATTTGAGCTAACAAAGCCCCAAAGCTCCTCATAGGTACCGTGGCTTACCTCCGCTTCAATAAACTCTCTGAGAAATTCCTCCATAGCGCCTGCCCCCTATACTATTATAATATATAATAGTATATCACTTTTTATAACATATTTCAAGGGTGTACGACCAAAATACACAAAAATACCCCCTGCGCCAGGGCAGAGGGTATAGTGTTATTCTGTTACCCGATAGTTATAAGCTTTTTAGCAGCTTTTATCAGTATCATTGAGTCCTTGGTATCAAGCACGCCGTCATTGTTCACATCGGCTCTCTTAAACTGGTCATCGTCCTTGGGGGCTGCGCCCTTTTTGGCATATTTTATTGAGAGCATAGCGTCCTTGAAGTCGATACTTCCGTCGGCGTTTATGTCCCCCAGCTTATACTCGGGCTCGCTTTTAGGAATATAAAAGTCTAAAGCAAACACCTGATATTCGCCGTACTGTCTGAGGTATTCAGCAGTATATTCATCATTAACCGTCACTATCGTATGGGGAGTTATAAAGCTTTTATCATCAGCTGCATTCTCGTTATCCCTTTTCAGCCTGAGCTCCAGAGTATATGTGGTGTCCTCCTCGAATACATCGTCGGCGGTCAGCTCATTGCCGTTTTCATCATACCAACAGCATATGCCGTTTTCAGCATTTATCATGGAAAACACCTGTTGATGATGAATAGATCTTGAAATAATAGTCATTTCTTCCGTCCTCCGAAATGATATCAGCTCCAAGCTTCACATACATATCGGTGTCATTGATAAATGTGTGACTTTCAAGATCCAGCAGCTCATAAAGCTCATCATATGTGGTAACAACATACGGGTCGATCTTTGTACCGCTGCCCGAAAGTGCGCTTGCTGTGATATCAGCAGGCAGAAGTGTCATCAGCAGGGCTATCATAAGCACCATTGATATAAAGCTGACGGCTTTTTTGTTCTTGTCATTTTTATCCTCCTTTTTTTCAAAAAATAGTGAAACACTTTATACAAACTGTTTCACTTTACAGGAAATAAAAGATATAGGCAAGATGCAGGCAAATATGGGCATCTACAGAAAAACTACAGGCAGGGAGGCCGTGAAAGCGGCAGCAAGGAG
>CALCRR010000162.1 GCA_937894495.1 uncultured Ruminococcus sp.
AAGGGTCTCCCCCAATAGAACCTGCAGGCAGTAAGAATAAACTATCGCACTGCGTGGGCTGGTTTTTGTGTGAAGGTGCGTGATGTCAGCCTGCCCTCGGCACGCCTTATCTCTATCAGGTAGAGGAACACCAGCAGAATGCCTGCGCTGCTCCATGCGGTGGGGGAAGCGAAGCAGGCAGCGTCGAAGCCCAGCCTGCCCACAAAGCCGAAGGCTATGAAGCAGCGTGAAGCCAGCTCGATAGCTCCTGCCAGCAGGGTGACTGCCGAAAAGCCCAGACCCTGCAGCAGGTTGCGAAACAAAAACAGAACTCCCAATATAGGATAGAAAAGGCAGGTAACACGCAGAAAATGCCTTATCTGACCGAGAATTATCAGATAATCCTCGGCGTCGCTCTTAATAAATATTTTAGCGATAGTATCGCCGAAGAAGAACACCGCTGCGGCTATGGTCACTGTGTAGACCATCTGCATGATAAGGGCTTCTCTTATGCCCTTGTGTATCCTGTCCAGCCTGCCTGCGCCCAGGTTCTGTCCGCCGAAGGTCGCCATAGTTATGCCAAGGGTCTCCATGGGCTGTACGATAAGGTTCTGTATCTTCTGACCTGCACCCATTGCAGCTACCGAGTCTGCACCCAGCTTGTTCACCGCCGTTTGCAGTATTATGGAGCCCACCGCTGTTATTGAAAACTGAAAAGCCATAGGCAGACCCACGGCGGTTATGCTTTTCATCAGCGCCGTGTCCGCTTTCAGCTCGTCCTCTTCAAAGCTGAGCACGGGGAGGTTTTTCACCATATATCTCAGGCACAAAAGCCCCGAGATAAGCTGCGAAGCCACCGTGGCAGCCGCAGCCCCTGCCACGCCAGCCTCAAACCCTACTATCAGCGTAACGTCAAGCACCACGTTTATCCCCGAGGATATGAGCAGGTATTTAAGGGGAGTTCTGCTGTCGCCCAGAGCTCTTAAAATGCCCGAAAGGAAGTTATAGAAAATTGTGACGGGTATGCCGCAGAAGATTATCAGCAGGTACTTAAACGCATGGGGATAAAGCGCCTTTGGGGTGCTCATGGCGTCCAGCAGCTCACTCTCAAAAATCACTGTCAGAGCTGTCAGCAGCAGGGCGATGGCGGAGCTTAGCAGCACCGCATTGTAAAGGGTCTTTCTCATACCCTTATAGTCCCCTGCGCCGAAGCGCTGTGAAACGGGTATAGCGAAGCCGCTGCAAATTCCCGTAGCTGTGCCTATCACCAGAAAATACACCGAGCCCACCATGCTCACCGCCGAGAAAGCATTGACGCCAACGTGCTGCCCCACTATAATGGAGTCCACCATATTATAAAGCTGCTGAAAAATGCTGCCTGCCGCCATTGGCAGACAAAACGCAAGAATTATCCCGAATGGTCTGCCCTTAGTCATGTCCTTTGTCATAGTTATCACCTTTTAGATGTAAGATGTAAGAGGTAAGAAGTAAGAGCCGTAAACCTGCGCCCCACACTTTTTGCTCTTTATTTAACGTAGACAATTATAGCAGAAGCTGTGGGATTTTGCAATACGAACAGCAAAAAAACTTTAACAAACTTACAAGAATAATATCCGCTTAAATTAGGTATTTTTTGATATGTTCACAAATTATCGAATATTATTTACAGCAAAAACAATATATCTTACTCCCCCACCTATCGCACTATTGTGAGGGTGGCAAGCTGTCGAGTCCTCCCCGGAGGGGAGGGGGCGCTTTCGTGGCTGTTAATAGTTTGTGACGCTGCGCGAACCTTGATAAATGTTGACTTTGTGCGCCGTAGGGGATTTTGATCAGAGTTTATTTCGCCCCACTAAAGCTTTACGGAGTTTTTTCCCAAACCTTTGCATTTTTGCGTTTTCAGACATAAAAAAGGCGGTCTATGACCGCTCTTTATCATTTATCAATACCTATCAACTTCAATATCCTGCCCGTTGCTTTGCCGTCGCAGGCGCCGCTGTGGTGGGCTATGAAGGCTTTGTACTCGCTGTCGGGCTTTCTGCCGAAGCTTTGCTTTACTGCGTCTGCCAGCTTATCCCCGTCGGTGATAAACTCACAGGGAAAATCCGCAGGGTCCTCATAAAATCCCCTGCCCTGCTTATACTGCTCATAGTCGGGAGCGAAGATAACAAAGGGTTTTTCCAGCAGGATATACTCAAAAAGCAGTGATGAATAGTCGGTTATCAGCACATCTGCGCAGGCAAAAAGCTCCGAGCTGGACATTTTAAGGTCATCATTTTTTTGAAGGTGCGGGTGCAGCTTCTGAATGACTGCCCAGCCCTCACCCAGCCTTGCTTCAAGTCGGTCGATATCAGCCTTGCCCACAAGCTGCGGCTCTGCTGCTGTTCCCCTGAAAGTGGGGGCATACAGGACTATTTTTTTACCTTTAAGGTCGGGTCTCAGGTCAAAAAGCTTATCACGGCAGGCGCTGAGATAGCTTTCATCAAAAAACACATCGGTGCGGCTGACGCCTGTGGCACGCACTATCTTACTGCGCCTTTCATCAAGCCGCAGAGCATTCTGCCAGACCTTGACGCAGGCTTTTGAGCTGACGGTTATAAGCGAAAAATTCTTAGTAACATCGCCCTTATAGTAGGGTGATATATCCTCTTTGGTATCGTAGGCGAACTTTTTCAGCAGTCCGCAGGAGTGCCACAGCTGCACGACCTTAGTGCCCCTTCTTTTTCTGCAGGAGGTCACAGGCACGAAATAGTTGCTTATAAACACATACTCCGCCGTTGCGTAGGCTTTCATAAAGGCGGTCATATAACGCACTGTGCCGACAAAGCCGCAGCTTCTCAGGTCGGTGAGGTACAGCCCGATATCCATTCCCCTGCTTTCAAGCTCGTTATACACAAGCCGCATACTTTCGGGGAGCTCGAAGCTGTTACTGTCTGCAAACAGCACTTTGCCCTTTTCTATGGGTCTGCGGCGGTACAGCTCATACACCGCAGGCAGATATATTCTGTTTACTGCATTTTTCAGGTTTTGCCTGATAAAGCTTTTTACGTTCATATTTTATATTACCTTTGTGCCTTGAGCCGGGGCTCTGCCCCGCCCTGCAAGCCGTCTGGCGCCCGGCTTGACCCTGCGCTTTA
>CALCRR010000163.1 GCA_937894495.1 uncultured Ruminococcus sp.
TCCGGCAAGGTTTAATTGGGGGAGCAATAAAACAGGGCGAACAATGTTCGCCCCTAAAGAATTATTTTAAATTACTGCCTCATCGCTCCCCGAAAAACGCACAAACACACCATTTTACATGGTTAGTCCTGCACCATTAACATATCAAAGTTTGACAGTTGATTTCCAGCTACTGGTTCTCTGATTTTCCGGCGACTAGCAGCGCACAAAATCAACACTTTCCAAAGTTCGCGCAGCGTCACAAAATACTAACCGCCACTAAAGCTCCCCCTCCCCTCCGGGGAGGACTCGAAAACTTGCCGCCCACACGAAAGTGCGGCAGGAGGGGGAAGCGAGCCGTCCGCCCGAGGACAATTATGAATTATGAATTTGCCAAATGTTTTCCGCATAATCCTTTATAGTCCTGTCTGAGCTGAACTTACCTGCGTTGCAGATGTTCAGCCAGCACTTTTTAGCGAAGTCAAGGCTCTGCCTGTAGTCTGCGTTGAGCCTGAGCTTTGTCTCAACGTAAGAGTCAAGGTCGCCCAGTACGTAGTAGTGGTCGGGCACGTGCCAGCTTGCACCGTCGGTCAGCGCCTTGTAAAGCTCCCTGAAGCTGCCCTCCTGGTCTGAGGGCACGCCGCCGTCGGAGAATGTGCCGTCTATCAGCTTATCAAGCACACGCTTTATCTTCTCGTCCTTAAAGAGCACCTCTCTGGGGTCGTAGCTATCCCATATCTCAGCCAGCTCTTCCACCCTTGCACCGAAGATGTAGTTGTTCTCCTCCCCTGCTTCCTCGGCTATCTCAACGTTTGCGCCGTCATATGTGCCAAGGGTCACTGCGCCGTTGAGCATGAGCTTCATGTTGCCCGTGCCGCTGGCTTCTGTGCCTGCGGTGGATATCTGCTCGGAAACATCGGCAGCGCACACCAGCTTTTCAGCGTATGACACGTTGTAGTTCTGCACGAACACCACCTTGAGCTTATCCTTGGTGTCGGGGTCGGCATTGACGAACTCCCCTATCTCGCCGATAAGCTTGATTATCGCCTTTGCCCTCCTGTAGCCGGGGGCTGACTTAGCGCCGAAAATGAACACCGTAGGTGTAAAGTCATTTATTGAGCCGTCCTTGATGCCGAAGTAGATGTAGAGTATGGACAGGGCATTTAAAAGCTGCCTTTTGTACTCGTGAAGCCTTTTTATCTGTATATCGAATATCCAGCTCGGGTCGATATCCTTGCCGTCGTGAGCCTTTATAAACTCTGCCAGCTGGTGCTTTTTGGCTTCCTTTACCGCCATGAACTCTCTGAGCACGCTCTCGTCATCGGCGAATTTCTCCAGCTTTTTGAGCTCGTCCAGGTCTCTCACCCAGTCGGCGCTGCCCAGCAACCTTGTTATCAGCGCTGAAAGCTCAGGGTTGCAAAGTGCCAGCCAGCGGCGCTGAGTTATGCCGTTGGTCTTGTTCTGGAAGCGCTCGGGGTAGAGGGCATACCATTCTTTAAGGGCGTCATTTTTAAGTATCTCGGTATGGATAGCCGCAACGCCGTTGATGTAGGAGCTGACATAGATAGCCATAAACGCCATTTTGACCATACCGTCACCGACAGGAGCCAGCTTTCTAATCTCCTCTTTATCGGTGCCTGCGGCGTACATATCGGCATAAAACCTCTCGTTTATCTGCAAAATGACCCCATAGACCTCGGGCAGAATTTTCTCCACCAGTCGGCTGTCCCACTTTTCAAGAGCCTCTGCCATAATGGTGTGGTTGGTGTAGTTGAACACCTTATGGGCGATATCAAAGGCGTTATCGAAGCTGTAGCCCTCGGCGATAAGCAGCCTGATAAGCTCGGGGATAGCGATAACAGGGTGGGTATCGTTGAGCTGTATGGTGACGTAGTCGGCAAGGTTATCCAGCGTGCCGAAGCGAGCCTTATGCTTTTTAAGTGCGTCGGCAACAGAGGCAGCCGAGAAGAAATACTCCTGCTTCAAGCGCAGTATCTTGCCAGCCTCGGTATTGTCGTTGGGGTAGAGCACTTTTGAGATGTTCTCCGCGTCATTCTGAGCCTTTACTGCGCCGTCATAGTCGCCGCTGTCGAAGGCAGCAAAGTCAAAGTCCTCGGCGCTTTCAGCCTGCCACAGTCTCAGTGTGCCGATATTTTTAGTACCGTAGCCGATTATGGGCATATCGTAGGGCACAGCCAGCACCTTCTGGTCGGCGTAGCTTACCACCACAGACTCCTCGTCTTTTCTTTTAGACCAGGGGTCGCCGTACTTTGTCCAGTTATCAGCCTCCTCGTGCTGAAAGCCGTCAACAATGGTCTGCTTGAAAAGACCGTATTTATAGCGTATTCCGTAGCCGTCAAGGGGTATATCGTGAGCTGCTGCCGAGTCGAGGAAGCAGGCAGCCAGTCTGCCCAGTCCGCCGTTTCCCAGGGCTGCGTCCTCTATCTCTTCAAGCTCCGCAAGGCTCCTGCCGTGGGCTTTAAGCGCTTCATCGACAGTCTCGGTGAGCCCCAGGCAAAGCAGGTTATTATAGACTGCTCTGCCCATCAAAAACTCCATTGAAAGGTACATTGCCCGTCTGTTTTCAAGGTGCTGCCGGGTGCTCTCTTTCCACTGCTCATCTATGCTCTCCATCACGACGGCGGATATACTGTCATGGAGCTGCCAGACCTCGGCATTCTCCACTGTTCTGCCAAAGCTGCGCTTCAGCGCCCTTTCAAGCTCGTTTCTAAACTCTGTGTTGTTCATATCATTTCTTCCTTTCGGTGAGATTTTTTAGCGCCTTGAGCTGGGGCGCTGCCCCGCCCT
>CALCRR010000164.1 GCA_937894495.1 uncultured Ruminococcus sp.
ACCTTTTTTCATAACCCTATTGGTGCCTTTCGCAGAAAGGCGGATTATAAAAATGGTTTTGTCAATTATCGAGGGCGTTGTGATATCGTTCGTTCTGCTGTTGGTTTGCGTTATCAATATCCGTAACGGTCCTGTGGGGGGAGTGCATTATTACGAGCAGGAGGTCAAGGACAGAGTGGTCGAGCTGGGGCTTATCACCAAAGAGCAGATCAAGCGGAATAAGGCGATATCAGGTGCTGTGTTTATGGCAGCGCTGCTGATCGTCTCACCGGTTATGGCGTTTTACGTTAACGGCGCTGAGACCTTTTTGCAGGGGTTTGCGCAGCTGACGGTCATGTATGCAGTCTGCGGACTTTTCGACCGTATATTTATTGACTGGTACTGGGTGGGTCACACAAAAGCCTGGGTGATTGAGGGTACAGAGGACCTGATGCCCTATATCAAGGGCGGCATCTGGGTAAAGAAGATAGTTCTGACAGTAATATTATACCCTGCTCTTGCGGCACTGCTTTCGTGGGTATTTATGCTGTTTAAATAGTCAAAAAAACTATGAGCACTGACCTGAGTGTTGATTTTTTAAGAAATGAGGTAAAAGAATGAGTGAAAACTACAAATTAGTCACCGCCCCCGATGCGAGGGGGAATTTCCTTTACGGGCTTGTAAAGAGCGCTGTCATAAAAATGAATATGAAGCAAAGTCTTATAGGCACAAAAGAGGAGGTACTTGCAAAGGCGGCAAAGATGAACCAAAAGCGAAGCTTTCAGATAATCCCTGCCGACAGCAAGGCGCACTATACCGATCACCTGATCGGGGGAAAGTACCACTGCATTGAGACGGATATTGCTGTTACACGGCAGAAAAGTGCCGTTCTCTTTGTGTTCGGCGGCGGTATGATACTTGGCTCGGATAAGGGCGATGTGGGGTTGTGCCGTAAGATAGCCGAGACAGCAAAAAGTGATGTGTGGTTCCCGTATTACCCTATGTGCCATGAGCACGATATACTTGAAAATGTAAAGATGATTTTTGAATGCTATGAGAAAATGCTGCGCTTTTACAAGCCAGAAAACATAGTATTCTTAGGCTTTTCTTCGGGCGGCGCGCTGCTTATGGACCTTATCACCTACATAAATGAGCTGGGGGATAATGGGGAAAATATCCCCATGCCCGGTCTTTTGATACCTGTCTCGCCGGGCAGCGTTCCCGTTAATGATAAGGAGCGTGAGCGCTTGAATAAGCTGGATAAAAAGGATATAATGATACCCGCCTCTTACATGGAGCTTGCAAGGGAGATAATGTGCTGCGGACATGATGTGGAGGAGAAATATCTTGCTACTGCCCACGGGGATTTTCGCAATGCCCCCATGACCCATTTTTACTATGGCACCCATGAGACACTTTACGCCTTTGCGCCCAGCTATGCGGCGAGCTACAAAAAGGCTGGGGCAAATTGCGTTATCCATGTGGGCAAGGGTATGCACCACTGCTATGCAATGCAGTATTTTATACCCGGCTGCAAGCCTGCCTTTGATGAGATCATGGGCATAATAAATGACTATCTGGGGAGGAGATAACAATGACTGAAAAACAATACAAGGAGCTTTCAGTAAAGGAATTTACCAAGGCTGCGGAGGTATATGAGACCGACCACGCAGGAGTCTACAATATGTGCAAGAAGGATTACCCCGATGTGCTTGCAGAGCTTGAAAAGGAGCAGTTTACCGACCTGTTGGACTGCGGCTGCGGCACTGCGCCGATGCTCACGCTGCTGCACGAAAAATATCCGGAAAAGCATTACACAGGCATTGACCTGACCCCCAGAATGATAGAGGTAGCAAAGGCGAAGAATATGGAGAATGTCCGGCTTGTGGTGGGGGACTGCGAAAACCTGCCCTTTGATGAAAACTCTTTTGATGCGGTCATCTGCTGTCAGAGCTTTCATCATTATCCCAACGTGCAGGATTTCTTCAACAGCGTTTACCGTGTGCTGCGCCCCAACGGCAGGCTGATACTCAGGGACATGACCATGAGCACAGCCCCTGTGCGCTGGTTTTGCAACAACATAGAAATGCCGCTGGCACACCTGATGGGCAAGGGCGATGTAAGGATATACGGTCGCAAGGACGTTGAAAAGCTCTGCAATAATGCAGGATTGCACATGGAGATGTTTGAAAAGCGCGGCTTCTGCCGACTCCACTGTGTGGCAAGAAAGGTGAAGTGAGATGATCGTAACTATCGTTTGCGCAGTGATAATGATGGCAGGGCTGTTCCTGCTGCTGTTGGCAGGGGTGGGCTTTATCCAGGATAAGCGTTTCTTTTCCTCAGCCCCTAAGGAGACTAACGATGTTATCCCCGATACTAAGCCTGAGCGCTTCAAGGGGCAGCACGCCGTGGGCTGGGTTATCGGGATAATCGGCATACTTATGATGATAGGCGCACCTGTATTTGTGGCTGTAAACGGCATTCATAACGACCTTACCTTCGGGCAGTTCTATGTCAGGTTTCTCACCATGCTGCTTATGGTAAAGGCTTTTGATATCATATTTTTTGACTGGGTTCTGCTCTGCAACGGGGGACTTAATTTCTTTCCGCACTTTTATCCTGAGACTAAGGCAGTGCTCAGCCCCAAGATATTTGGCTACAACTGGAAGACCCATGCTGCACAGATATTAGGCGGCGCTGCTGCACTGCTGCTTCTGGCGTGGATATGCACGCTGTTTTGAATACTATAGCAAACAGAGACTCCATATGTGACCACTGGGTGGTGGGGGATAAAGAGAAGGAGCCGTC
>CALCRR010000165.1 GCA_937894495.1 uncultured Ruminococcus sp.
GACTATGCACAAAATCGCTCTTTGCTGTGCCAAATCATCTGACTGAACAAATTGGTGAAGATTTTCAGCGGCTTTATCCGTCTGCAAATATCCTTGTTGCAACAAAGAAAGATTTCAAAAAAGAGAACCGTCAACAGCTTTTTGCAAAAATTGCTACCGGAAATTTTGATGCGGTTATTATCGGTCACTCACAGCTTGGCATGATACCGGTCTCGAAAGAAAGACAGGTCATGACGATACAGTCACAGATTGATGATATTCTGCGTGGTATTGAGGAATTAAAAAAGAAAGACGGCTCAAAATTCCAAATCAAGGCTATGGAACGCACCCGTAAGGGTTTGCAGAAACAACTTGACAAACTGGAAAAATCCAATCAGGACGATACGCTGACATTTGAACAGCTCGGTGTGGACAGACTCTTTATTGACGAGGCACATGAATTCAAGAATTTGTTCGTCGCCACAAAATTGCAGAATATAGCCGGAATTTCGCAGTCTGCATCACAGAAGGCACTCGATTTGTTTCTGAAATGCCGTTATCTTGACGAGAAAACAGGCGGTAAAGGGTGCATCTTCGCCACTGGCACGCCCTACGCATCACCTTATCAACACTAAAAAATATCGAAATTCCGCACTTTTTCAAATGCTGAATCTCACCTCAATACCTGTTTCATCGGATATAAGCACGACATCTATCATCGCTGCCGCTATATCGTGCTTTTCCTGAACCGTCAGTTTATCCCACTGCTTCATAGGTTCTTCCAAAGGCTTTGTGTCGATCGCCTTACGCTTACGGCACATTGTCTGCATTTTTTTATCAAGCTCCGACTTCTGTTTGTGCAGGGCGCTCACACGCTTCTGCATTTCTTTCAGCACAGCGTCCTCGACCTGTCTCGGCTTTAACTGAATGAGCGGAGTGGGACAGCCGTTCAGCATGAACTTGGCGTATATGTTGATGAAGCACATCATCTATTCGGAGCTAATCTTGAAAAAGAACTGCGATTGGGTACAGCAAATAAGACCACGCTTCGCAATACGATCAATGAACTGAATAAAAAAGCCAATATCGTTGCCTGCTACAACTATACTGGTACGCCTTACGCAACACCTTCACAACTGCTTCAAACAGCGTAAATACGCTGTTTTTTCATATACTGAAAACGACCTCAACACCGTTTTCATCACTCACATAGACCACATCTATCATCATGACGGCGATATTATGCTTTTCCTGCACTGTCAGACTGTCCCATATTTTCAGCGGCTCCTCCAGCGGTTTCGTGTCGATTGCCTTACGCTTACGAGTTTTGGTCTGTAGCTTTCTTTAAAAATCTGACATCTGACACTTAGATTATAGCATTTTGGTTGTAAATATTTCATGAACGGAAATTCGGCGTACCCGAAGGCGCGCCGAACCTTATAAGATCATCTCCGAAAGCTCCCTTACCATATCTTTATACCGAGAGCCTTTGTATTGGTAATATTTTTTTATTTCATTTTGATGAGAATATCGCATATCCTTTGGTTATCGCACTGCTCTGCAAGCTTTATCAGCTCATTTAGTCTGCTTTTGGCTGAAAGCTCGCTGTGCTGTGCAAGGAAGATCACATTTTCCTCGCAGCCGTTTTCTATAAAATACCTTGCCATCTTTTTATAGTTTTTCTTGATGAAGACAAGGGCGTCACTGCTGCCTGTTTCCCGGTACATTCCGATTACCAGCGGATACCTGAGCCCTGTGTCAAAGCTTTCGCCCAAGCTCCTCTGGTTCAGCATTCTGACAGCTTTTCTGATGTCATCGTTGCTCTTTGCGCTAAGTTCAACTGCATCGACCCTGCCCTCCCAGCGAAGCTTAGTGAGCCGTCCGCAATTTACAAAGGCATTTTGTTCGACAACAGTGACACTGTCCGGGATAAATACCGACCTTAGCTCGCTGCATTTACTAAAAGCAGCCCAGCTTACACGCTCCACACCACGGGGAATGACGACATGGGTAAGTCCGGTACACTCTTCAAAGCAATTATCGCCTATTTCCCTGACACCTGCGGGTATCCTGATCTCGTCAAGAGAATAGCAGCAGTAAAAACAGCTGCTGCCTAAAGTCCTTACGCTTTCGGGTATTGTGATATTTTTAAGAGAATAGCAGCCGAAAAACATTCTTTCGGGCAGCTCGGTGATGGTCTCGGGCAGCCTTACGCTGTCAAGTGATGTACAAAATTTAAAGGCGTTGCTGCCTATCTCGGTAACGCTGTCGGGAATATAGACCTCTCTTACCGCCTGAGACGAGAAAGCCGATTCGCCTATAGCTGTCACTCCCTCGGGGACCTTGACGGTGGTCACAAGCTTTGATATCCTGCACTTTTTCAGCACTCCATCTTCTATCTCAAGGCTGATGCCATCGGGCTGCTTTCTTAGTTCAAGCTCTTCTATTGCCTTATCTTGTATGTATGTGACGGTATATGGATCAAGTCCTATCCTTTGACGCAAATATTCAATGTACCATTCAAAGCTCGGCGCCAGGCGGCAGGACGCCAACAGCGCATTTTCTCTGTTCAGAGGAAAGCTCCGGCTCTCGCCGTCTATCCACATATCAATGGTATCGCCGTCATTGATAAGCTCAATGGGGAAATGATATACGGGATGATGGTCGTCCTCCAGATCCACGCAGATAGAGTCACCGTTTATATAGGACGCAATGCAGAAAAATCCAAAGGGAAGCACAGTGCTTTCCGGTACTCCGTCTTTCATGAATCTTATCAGATGCTCTGCGCCGTAGATCGCTATATTGCCGTATAAAGCACGCTCATTTTTATCCAGACCGAATGCCGAGAAATACGCCAGCATCTCATCGGTGAGCCTACCGCCTGCCAGCTCATTCAGCCCTTCAAGCTCGTCATCGGTCGCCTGTCTGAAATTATATTCCTCGCTCAGCATTTCTTTCAGCTGTGATAATGATTCATCAAATTTCATTTTATCATGAACTCCTTTTTATGATAGGGTAACGGACAACAGTTATTATACAACAATTATATCATTATCCTCAATAGCTGTCAAGGAGGCTATCGGCGGATAGCCATATCATCACCACCATTCTGAAATTTTAGTCGAGCTGATACCTCAGCCCCATACTAAAATTATAGCGCACTTTCGGGGTGAAAGTCTATTCGCAGTGCG
>CALCRR010000166.1 GCA_937894495.1 uncultured Ruminococcus sp.
TCTTTGGAAAGGGGTCTGGGGAATAACCTTTCTTCAGAAAGGTTTTCCCCAGTAATGAGCGAACACAGTCGGACTGCGCTCTTATGTAATATAACGTCGCAAAGTCAGCCGGGGGCGGCGTGGGCATGATAGGGGGGATAGCTTGAACAGGAAGATAGTTTTGCTGGCGGCGGCGCTTTTGCTGATCATTATGGGCGGTGCTGCGGCGATTATGTCATATATTTACCGTCCTCAGCTGGAGATAAGCGAGGTATGCCCCTCAAACGACGGGCTTTATGACAGGGCACTTTTAAAAGACAGCAAGGGGGAGCTTTGCGACTGGATAGAGATATACGACCCTGCGGACAGAGACACCACGCTTGAGGGCTGGTCGGTGAGAAAGAACGGCGGCGAGGAATATCCCCTTGGCAGCAGCGCAGTCAAGGGCGGCAGCTACTTTATTATCTACTGCTCAAAAAGCGGCTTTGACAGCGACGAGCCCCACGCAGATTTTAACATACCCAAAAACGAGAGCTGTGTTATTGAGCTTTTGTACAAGGGCAAGGTCAGGGACAAGCTGACCCTTGAACCTGTTGAAAAGGGTAGGAGCCTTGTCAGGGACGGCGAGGGCGCACTGTATGTCACCGACCCCACCCCCTGTGCAGAAAACAGCACGGCGGTAACAGGCAGCACCCCCAAGCTCGGCAAAAATGGGGGCTATTACAGCCAGGGCTTTGAGCTTGATATAAAAGCAGGCAAGGGTCAGAAAATATACTACACCACCGACGGCACCGACCCCCGCACATCTGCTACCAGAACAGAATATACCTCACCCGTGGAGATAACCGACAGGCGCACAGAGCCTAACGGTATCTCGGGCTACGACCCATCAAAGATACAGCTGAATTTCCGCCCCGGGCATTACTCTGCCCCAAAGGACGAGGACGTTGACAAGGTGACGGTGATAAAAGCCGTGGCAGAGGGTGACGAGGGCTTGTACGGCAGGGTGGAGACTGCCACATACCTTGTGGGGCTCACCCCTGAGAGCCACAGCAGTATGCCCTTTATCTCAATGACCATAGACCCCGATGACCTTTATAACCAGCAGACGGGCATTTACTGTCTGGGGGATATCTACAGCCAGTACGCAGCCGACCACCCCGACCACAAATTTAACGGCTCAGTGCCTGCCAACTACACCCAAAGGGGCAGAGAGTGGGAGAGAGAATGCCATATCGAGTTTTATGAGTCGGACGGCACGCTGAGGCTTTCGCAGAACGCAGGGGTGCGCATACAGGGGGGCTGGTCGAGAGCCGAGTATCAGAAGTCGCTGCGGTTTTTCGCCCGAGGCAGCTACGGCGAGAGCGCCTTTGAATACCCCTTCTGGGAGAATGTTGACGAAAACAGCTTTGACACCTTTGTTTTGAGAAACGGCGGCAACGACACCAACTACTCAAAATTCAAGGACACCATGATACAGGAGCTCGCATCGGGCAGGAGCTTTGCCACACAGTCTGGCAGACCCTGCGTGCTCTACATAAACGGCGAATACTGGGGCTTTTATACCTTGCAGGAGGACTACTCCCAGGAGTATTTCGCAAATCATTATGACGTTAAAAAAAGCTCGGTGGCTATATATAAAAACGATGAGCTGGACGAGGGGGATGAGGAGGACCCGGAAAGCTTTGATAAGCTGTATGAGCTGGTGACCACCTACGACCTCACCGATGAGCAGAACTATAAAAACGTATGTGAGCTTTTAGATGTTGAGAATTTTGCCGACTACGCTGCGGCAGAGTGGTATATCTTCAACGACGACTGGCCCCAGAACAACTACGGCTGCTGGAGGGCTGATGAGGGCAAAGGCGAGTATGCCGACGGCAGGTGGCGGTTTTTCATGTTCGATACCGAAAGCTGCGCCTACCACTACAGCACAAAAAATCAGGGCAGAGATATGCTGGAATATATCGAGAGCAAGCACAGCAGCGGCATAGCCAGATTTCTTTTGAGCCTGCTTGAAAATGAGGAGTTCAGCCGTATGTTTTACGCAAGGCTTGCCGAGATGAAGGAGTGCTTTTCTTATGAGAGGGTGAGCGATTTCACCGAGAGATACAAGGCAGAATACCTGCCCGAAATGGAAGCCTACTTCAAAAGATTTCCCACCGACCACAGCTATAACGAGTCGACCCTGCCCATGCTCACAAGAATGGATATGTTCTTTAAGGAAAGACAAGTACAGCAGTTCGGTGAAAAGTGAACAGCGGATAATAAACAGTGAATGTTTAAGGTGCCGCCAGCGCAGTGTATTCGGGGCGGCTGCCTTGACATTCGCTGTTTTTTCAGCAGACTTGCGGCAGTTTAAATAAAAAGTTTGTCAGAAATAAATAATCCCTTGACATATACGTGTATATCATGTTATAATGTTAAACAAGGTTAAATGTTTTGTCCCTTTTTACTTTAGTGTTTTTATAGCGATCTGCCTTAAAAATCAGTCAAGTTCCGATCACAAAAACCATAAATCAAAGCTTTTGTGATCGGAACTTGTGAATTTAATTTGTTGGATTGCTATAATAAGATTGATCGGAATTTGTCTGCTTGGGAGGAATGGCGTTGTCAAATAAAACTTCTCTTTTGCTTCTAGTCAGATCAGTTGTTTTTGTTTTAATCTTTACTATCGGATCTATAATTGTAAATAAAGATATCAGTGAAATAAGCAACTGGTGGTCTATCGTTGCTACATTTGTCAATATCTTTACTATACTCCTGATTGTTATAGTTGCTAAAAAGAAAGAAAAGACATTTTGGGAACTTATCAACTATCAGAAAGGTAAAACCAAAGTCAGTCAAGTTATAGTCATTTCTATTATTATCCTGCTTTTTGGTATGGGCGGAATGGTTCTTGCAGGATACTTATGTTACGGGAAATTTCCGTTTTTGGCACCAATGATGATAGAACCTATTCCTGTTGCATTAGCTATCATTAATATTCCTTTGCTTCCAATCACAACGGCTTTTGCTGAGGACGGTCTATATCTGGGCTGTGGTGTAAATCAAATAAAGAATAAAACAGCAGCTATTATATTTCCTGCGTTTATCTTTGCTTTACAGCATAGTTTCATACCAACTCTGTTTGATATAAGATATGTTATATATAGATTTATTTCTTTTTTACCTTTAACGATAATTTTATGTTGGTATTACTACAAAAAGCGTAATCCAATACCGATAATGATCGGACATTCAATTATAGATGTTGCAACGGTAATGCAGATACTTGCTACATCAATGAGTCCGAGTCTTTATGAAACAATGTCCAAAATGTAAATTGCGATCTATCACAGGAACACTTTTGTAAAAAGAGAAAATGTTTTTGCCCCGGTCGGGAGCGTTGGACAGGCGGCATAACGACAGATCATCAAGGGAGGAATAAGTATGGAAAGATATTTTGGCGAGAGCATACCAAAGCTGGGCTTCGGGCTCATGCGTCTGCCCCAGACCGACGGGAAGATAGACATTGAGCAGGTAAAGACCATGGTGGATATGTTCATGGAAGCAGGGCTCACCTATTTTGATACCGCCTTTGTCTACGGCAACGGCGATTCCGAGAGAGCCGCCAGGGAGGCTCTTGTGGACCGCTACCCCAGAGAGAGCTTTCAGCTGGCTACAAAGCTAAACGCCTGGATGGGCAAGCCCGACGAGGAAACTGCCAAAAAACAGCTGGAGATAAGCCTTGAAAGAACAGGGGCAGGCTATTTTGACTTCTATCTTCTCCATGCGGTGATGATGGATAACTATGAGACCTACGAAAATTACGGTCTGTGGGATTTTGTAAAGCAGATGAAGGCTGAGGGCAAGATAAAGCACTGGGGCTTCTCCTTCCACGCCACTCCCGAAAAGCTGGACGAGCTGCTGACCCTGCACCCCGATGCGGAGTTTGTGCAGCTGCAGCTTAACTACGCCGACTGGGAAAACCCCCATGTGCAGTCAAGGCGCTGCTATGAGGTAGCAAGAAAGCACGGCAAGTCCATAGTTGTTATGGAGCCTGTAAAGGGCGGCGCACTTGCAAACCCGCCAAAGCCCGTTCAGCAGGTGCTCAAGGCAGCGGACGAGAATGCCTCCTTCGCATCATGGGCGATAAGGTACGTGGCTTCCCTTGACGGCATAATAACCGTTCTTTCGGGAATGTCCAACATAGAGCAGATGGCTGATAATCTTTCCTACATGAAGGAGTTCAAGCCCCTTGACGAAGCAGGGCAGAGGGTCATCGAGGATGCCAAGGAAGCCCTGGCAGGGGTAGAGCAGATAGCCTGCACCGCCTGCAGCTACTGCACCGAGGGCTGCCCTATGAACATACCTATCCCCGATATTTTCAAGGCGAGAAACCGCCAGCTCATATGGGACCAGACCCAGTGGGGCAAAAACGACTACAAAAACTGCACCGAGGGCAGAGGAAAAGCCTCAGACTGCATAAAATGCGGTCAGTGCGAGGGCGCCTGTCCCCAGCAGCTCAGCATAATAAGCTATCTGGAGGACTGCGTCAGGGCGCTGGAGGAATGAACGTATATACAGTTTATATCTAAGGAGGAAATAAAAATGGCATGCTTTTTAGTACCGACTACCGAGGCTATAGTTACAACTATCGTAACAAAGGCAGTAAAGAAAAATGAGATAAAAAAGAATGAGGAGCATGAGGGCATAATGCTCTCGGAGAAGCTGGGCTGGCTCAATAAAATGCTGTGGGGCGGCTCGGGGCTGCTTGCCTTTGAGCACGTCTGGCACGGCGAGGTAACACCCTTCTTCCCATTTCTGACCAACGCTTCAAACCCTGCCGACGCCGCGGCTATGCTGCACGAGATGGCGACCTCGGGCACGGCGATGGCTGCGGTGGTGACTCTTGCGTGGGCAGGTCTGGTGGCTGCGTCAGGCAGGCTGCGTAAGGAGTCGGGGGAGAGCGGCGAAAAGGCGGTGGAAGCATGACCCTGCTGATCACCGTGTTCTCAGCGGTGATATGCACTGTCGTCTGGTACCTCAGCCCCAAAGCGAGGAGCCTTAAAGTAGGCACTCTCACCCTTATGTACTGGGGAGCTTCACTTATGTGGCTGGTGGACGCCGTGGCGGAGTATCTTGAGGTTAGAGCGGAATACTTTACCCCTGCGCCCAAGGATATGCTCAATGACGCCTATCTGGGGCTGTCGGTGACGGCTCTGGGGCTGGTCATATGGCTGGTGATAGTGCTTGTTAAGGACCCAAACGGCGTGATAAAAGCCGCCCTGACAAAGAAGGACTGATATGGAACAGAGGGAGCTTACAGAGCTGCTTTGCAGCCTTTCAAAAAATGAGATATCGGTGGAGCAGGCGCTGCTCAGAATAAAGCAGTCCCCCTATGAGGACATAGGCTTTGCCAAGGTAGATACCCACAGGGGCATAAGGCAGGGCGCAGGCGAGGTCATATACGGCGAGGGCAAGACCGCTGAGCAGATAATAAAAATAATCAGCACCATGCAGCTCTCAGGGCAGAGCAGGGTGCTGATAACAAGGCTTGACAGTGAAAAGGCAGAGCTGATAAAAGCTCAGACTGAGCTTGAATACCATAAGGCTGCACGCATAGGCATAACAGGCGGCATTAAAGAGCCTGTTTACAAGGGCAAAATACTTGTGGCAACAGGCGGCACCAGCGACATACCCGTGGCGGAGGAGGCTGCCCTCACCGCAGAATTTCTGGGCAGCAGGGTAGTCAGGCTCTACGACGTTGGCGTAGCAGGCATACACAGGCTTATGAACAGCCTTGACGAGATAATGTCTGCCGGTGTGATAATAGCCGTAGCAGGCATGGAGGGCGCACTTGCCAGCGTTATAGGCGGTCTTGCAGACTGCCCTGTTATAGCAGTGCCCACCAGCGTGGGGTACGGTGCTTCCTTCGGCGGCATATCGGCGCTGCTTGCCATGCTGAACTCCTGCGCCAGCGGAGTAAGCGTTGTGAATATCGACAACGGCTTCGGTGCAGGCTATCAGGCGAGCATGATAAACAGGGTGCGCGATTGAGAAGTCAGTAACTCACAAAACTGTTATATGCCCTGCAAGGCTGATAAAAATAACTTAGGGTGTGTTGACACTAAGCCTAACACACGTCTTTTTGGATATTTTTGTCCCGTTCGTCGTTAAAAATCCTTGCAGGGCGACAGCCCAACTGCGGATTTTTGCCTAGAACGGAACAAAAATATCTCAAAAATCCGCGTATCAGTTTAGTGTCAACACACCCTAAAAAGAGGTATCTCCCATATGGGGTGATACCTCTTTTGCTCTTTCATTGTGGGGTATTATTTTATCTTTGCAAGCTCAGGGTGCAGTTTAAGTATTTCAAGTATATGCCCTATGTTGCCCTCGCCTGCATAGCAGTGCATATCGAAAAAGTCACGGTCAAGGCTTATCCATTCAAGGTCGTTCTCGTCGCCGCTGACCGCCTTTTCTTCCCTCAGCTGCCCTGCGTATATCTCCACATAGCAGCCGTCCAGGGGGTAGTCAAAGCTCATAAGCTTTGTCAGCTTTATATCCCCCTCGGTCAAGCCCGTTTCTTCAAAAAGCTCCCTGTAGGCAGCGCCCGGGTGGTCCTCACCCTCCTCTATCTTGCCGCCTACCAAGTTGTAAAGCCCCTTGTACGGGTCCTTTTTTCTCAGGCACATCAGCCATTTATCGCCGCTTTTGTGTACCACGGCAATGCAGTTATAGCCCTGTATCACTTAAAATCCCTCTCAACAGCTATCTCCATTTCGTCGATGATAGCCTGCACCTCTTCATCGGTGTAGCTGTCGCCGTCCCATATCTCGTGAGCTTTAACAGCCTGCCATACCAGCATAGCCATGCCGCCTGCCGCCTTTTTGCCCAGCGCCCTAGCCTTTTTCATAAGAACAGTCTCACGGGGATTATAAATAACATCAAACACCGCCGCACTTGCCGCTATCACCTCGTCACCAACAGGGCAGCCCTCCACCCGTGGGTACATTCCCACAGGGCAGGCGTTCATCAGCAGGTCGTAGGATATACTGCTGTCGATCTCGGTGACTAGCACTATGTTTATCACAGCGTCAGGCTTCATAGCCTTGATCTCCTTTAGCACCTGCTCAGCCAGCGGCTTGTCGCTTTCAAGCACCGCTATGTATAGCTCAGCCCCTGCCAGAGCGGCTTCAATAGCCATCATTCTGCCCACACCGCCGCAGCCGATAAGCAGCACCCTGCCGCCGAAGTTCACCTGCATAGCCCTCACCGTCTGCAAAAAGCCGTCGCAGTCGGTGTTGTAGCCTGTGTGTACGCCCTCCTTGTTATCAACGCAGTTCACCGAGTTGTACCTCTTAGCCGACTCAGCCAGAACATCGCAGTGACTGATAATGGCTATCTTGTGGGGAATGGTTATGTTAAAGCCCTCAAGCCCCTTTAAATACCCGACCTTGTCAGCCAGCTCCTCGGGCTTTATTTCAAGCACCTCGTATTCAAACTCTCTGTTTTTAAGCTCAAAGAGCCTTTTGTGAATTGGGGGAGACATGGTGTGCTTCAGCGTCTCGCCCAGTAATGCGTATTTTCTTGACATATAAACTACCTCTCAGTGTATGTTCCCCAGATGTTTTCATCATCAAGTGAGCTTGCCATGCTTGGGTACTGACCTATCGGGTCGCTGTCGCTCTTGCGGAACTGTACGAAGTAGTCGGAATCACCACTGCCGTATTTGCCCACATATATCTCACCGTCAGAGGAGTCATAGTTCATGTTATCCTTGAACATCTCAGCCAGCTCCGCATCGGGACCATCGCCTCTCTTGACATCGTAAACGCCCTCGATACCGCTGAAGTTGTAAACGCCCGAGGTCTCCTTGTCGGTGAGATATTCCATAAGCACGACATAGCCCGTCTTAGCGTTGCCGTTAGCCGATTTGAGCTTTGACTTGCCCACATAGCCTACCATAGAGGGCACAAGTATGGGGTCGGTTATCTTGCCCGAAAGCTTTTCAAACTCCATATCCTTATCGCTTATCTTGCCGTATTTTGAGAACTTGGCGGTTATGGTGCCCAGCTCGTTGTCATCAACGTTTATTTTCAGCTCCACCATTGAAAGCTTGCTGCCGCCGGTCTTTACCGTAAGGTCGAGAATGATATCGTAGGGTATCATGCCCAGATAATCGTAAAAAACATCGTCGGCGATGTCCTCATCAAGTCCCAGCTTTTCGTTCTTGGCAAAAGCCTCAACAAACTTCACCGCATCTATCTTGTAGGTATACTTGTTGAATGAGCTACTGTACTTTATGATATAATCGGCTTTCTTGTCGTTTAACATCTCCATGAATATCTTGTCGATATCCTTATAGCCCTTGCAGGCTTCTTTGAGAGCCGATTCGATATCCTTGTTGGAGCTTATCATCTTGTCGAGATCTCTTGTGGAGACCATTTTGAATATCTCATCATAGGCTTCATCGGCAGGGTATTCCTCGTCGATACTGTTGTTGTCGAAGCCGTCGAACTGGTCGGCAGCGTCATCGTTGCTTACAGCTATCCTTGCGCCGTCCTTGTCCATATAAGCCTGCACAAGATTTCCCCACACAGCCCTTACCTTAAAGCTGTCGTCTCTGCCCGAGATATACAGCTGTGCCTCGGTGGTGGTGCCGTAGTCCTTTACCTGCTCTTTGAGCTCATCACCGTTTTCGCCCATAAGGTCGGCGATACCGTCGATGTTGTAGTCAATGGCGATATCCACCTTGAAGCTGTCCTGCTTCTCAACGGTGTCGGTAAAAGCGTTCACTATCTTGTCACCGGGCTTTTTGAAAAGGTTCGGTATAAAGATAACTCCGCATACCACCACAGCCAGTATCAGTGCCAGCCCGATTATCTTCTTTACAGGCGCAGCTCTCTTCACCGCTGCCGCACCGCCTGCCGCCGCAGGCTCCGGAAACTGCTGGGGCTGGTTAAACTGCTGCTGCTGACCGCCAAACTGCTGCTGGTTGAACTGCTGTTGATGTCCGCCGAACTGCTGATTACCGAACTGCTGCTGCGGCTGTCCTCCATACTGTTGACCACCAAACTGCTGATTACCGAACTGCCGCTGGTTGAACTGCTGCTGATTACCGAACTGTTGCTGCTGACCACCAAACTGCTGTTGTGGCTGACCAAACTGCTGTTGCTGCTGCCCGCCAAACTGCTGCTGACCGCCTGTCTGCTGTCCGCCCAGCTGAGCGCCGCAGGTGTTGCAGAAAGCAGCGCCGTCATTATTAGTGCTTCCGCAATTGGGACAAAACATATTATGTACCTCCATAAATCAAATTCTGACAGCTCAGGCAGGGTCTCTCACTGTGAGAGCCCTGCTTTGCTGTTAAAGCTTAATAGTAATAAGTCTGTCCGAGGGGGTATACTGCCTTAGCCTTACCCCTGCCATCTCGAACATTTTAACAGACGCCCTCACTCCATCGGTGTCGGCATACTTGTTCTCCCAGTATACGACTTCCTTAATGCCGCTTTGTATTATCGCCTTTGCACACTCGTTACAGGGGAACAGCGACACGTAGATACGGGCATTTTTAAGGCTCACCGTAGGTCGGTTGAGTATGGCGTTGAGCTCTGCATGGCACACAAAGGGATATTTTGTTTCTAAAAACTCGCCCTCTCTGTCCCAGGGCATAAGGTCATCATCGCAGCCCGTGGGCATACCGTTATAACCCACCGACAGTATCTTGTTATCCTCAGACACTATGCAAGCCCCCACCTGTGTGTTAGGGTCCTTGCTCCTGTGAGCCGAAAGCAGCGACAGCGACATAAAATACTCGTCCCAGGTTATATGATCCTGCCTTTTCATATGAGATCAGACCTCCTTATAAGTAAGGTGTTATAGGTAAAGATTTAGAGCTATACCTCAACTGCGTATATTATAACATGAAGCCGAACGGTCTTGCTTGCAAGGGATCTGAGGCGAAATGTTACAATAAAGCCGCAGGCGAACAGCCTGCAAGCGGAGCTTCAGCTCCGCAGTCCATGCGTCAGCATGGGCTTTGGCTTTATTATAACACAAATCATTTAAAATGTAAAGCTTTTTATTTCCCCCACCTGTCCTCGGGCGGACGGCTCGCTTCCCCCACCTACCGCACCTTTGTGAAGTAGGCAGGTTTTCGAGTCCTCCCCGGAGGGGAGGGGGTGCCTTTGTGGCGGCTATTACTTCGATGGCTGCGCCAACCTTGGTAAATGTTGACTTTGTGCGCTACTAGCCGCTAGATAATCAGAAAGCTAGTGGCTAGAAATTTGCTATCAAACTTTTATATGTTAATGATGCAAGGTAAACCTTGGGAAAGAGTTGTTGTGAGTTTTACCGCATAATTGAGTAAATCGGCTTTCTAACCACTAGCGACTAGCAGGCTAAGTCTGAAAAATAGTGTGTTTATGCGCTTTTCGGGTCGAGTTGTGGTATCAAAAAACAAAACGCAGTTATCGCTTCTTGACAACTGCGTTTTTATGTGTTATAATATAAACAATAAAAGGGCACTGCACAAAGCCTTGTGGCTTCAGCGGTTTCTCCCTTAATTGGTTGTGTTAAGAAACACCGTCAATCTTGGTCGATCGGGCGGTGTTTCTTATTTTTTATGTAAGAAACTCTACTTTTTGTTATCGTGAAAGATAACATAGCATAGAGAGATAACTCCGGTCAACATTATCACGA
>CALCRR010000167.1 GCA_937894495.1 uncultured Ruminococcus sp.
ATAGCGCACTGCCGCGGCATAGTTTTCTTCCCACAGATAGTCGAGAACATCCCACACCATGCCGATCTCGTCGAGCAGCTGAATACGTTCCTCGGTGAGATATTTCGCTTTAATGTTGTTTTTTCGATAGGTTCTGGTCACAGAAATCCAGCGCCCAAGGTCAACGCCGTTCTCATCAACATACGTCACCTTCGGCTTTAAATCTCCGAATTTTTCATAGTATCTCTTAGCTGCGTTATAGTATTTTTTCCAAGTGACATCGCTGGCAGATTCCCACCTCATATCGATTGCATTCAGCCTGTCGATCTGCACCTGAGTGAGATTCCCGTTTACTTCTCCCTTATACACACGGCGCTGAGTTAAAAGCCACGTCCCGAGAGAATATCCTTCCGGGGTAAAATACCGCTTTGGAACATCAAGGTTGCCGTTCTCATCATAATATTTTTTCGCCTGCTCAAACATGATGTCCCATGAAGCAGACAATGTACCTTCAAGTTCATCAAACAACGATTTGCAGTCTGCCACCTTATCCACAAGATCAAAAGTCTCATTGACAACAAAACCTTCGCCGCCGTGAGAACGGTAATACTGGATAGCGACCTGCATTTCTTCTTCAATAGCGTCAATGCTGTAAAGGTTCTCAATGTTGTTAACAATATCGAATATTACAGGATTCTTTGATTTTGAAGCAGACAGCGCACGTCCAATCTGCTGTTTATATATAATAGGCGATATTGTAGGACGCAGCAAAATGACTCCTGAAACATCAGGCACATGAACGCCCTCATTAAGCGCATCAATGCAGTATAGGAGTTTCAAATGTTTTGAATCATTGTCAGCCTTGAAATCCGCAAATGACTTGCTTGCAGTCGGGTCATCAGAATAGACAGAATAGATGTGCGGCTTTTTATCGACCTTTCTGAACCACTCTTTGGATTTCTCCATCATATCCTGCATATGTTCTAAGTTGGCGCAGAAAACTATGTATTTTCCTGTTCTGTCCTCTATGTGCTTTTCAAAGAGAACATCAAGATTTTCGGCTTTATCGAGCGCACGGCGGAGTGCTTCAAGCACCTTTTCGGCGGCATCCTGCGTTGCCTTACTCTTAGCAGAACGAACACGCTTTTCATATTTTTCTAAGTCCTGCTGATATGAAAATATTGATAGAATATATTTGGGCGGTGCGAGTATCCCACGAACAATAGCCTCACCGAGTGTCATCTCGCTTGCAACATTGCCGTCGAACAGCTCGTCCGTCATGTCACGCTGATTGTCAAGGTAGCGTATTGCAGTAGCAGACAGCCCCAGCACAGGCACATCGGGATATGCTTTCAAGATAGCATCAACGCCTGCGCCCCATAGCTCTGCGCCGCAGCGGTGGAACTCGTCGAGGATTATGTAGTCAGGATTTATCTCGGCTATCTCCGCATCACTAACGATCATCAGCTTGGCGTATGTATAAAACTTGACGTTTTCGGGCTGGTAGCCGTCCGAAGTCTCAGCAAGGTTTTCAAGCTGGGTCTGATAAATATATCGTGAGGGTGAAAGCCAGCAGATAGCCTTGTCTGGATTGTCCTCACACAGCTTGAAACCAATGAAGGATTTACCTGTACCTGTAGGGTGGATCACGGCAGCTTTGCCACGCTCGGAGAGCATACGGACTGCGGCTTCGTAGGCTGTTTGGTTGTGCTTGAATAGGTTCATTGCCATGATTTCACCCTCTTTTCAAAAAGCACCCTCTCAGGTGTTTTTCATCATATCCTTATTAATGTTTTTACTTCCGACATCATTCTTTTCCTGCTTTTTGTAAGCATAAGTCCTATTCTGTACAGAAACAGAAGGGGAATCAAAAACTTATGCTTATAAAAGAAGGGATAGCTTGCTTTAATTTGCGGAAGTGTCAGAAAAAGCCTTCCGACTAAATACTTTACTCTTGATGATAATGAGCCATTAATGGAATTATTCACACTATTCTCGATAGTCCCGTATGTTCCTGAGAAGATATAATAATCAAGAAGTTTCTTTTCATCAGTGTTGAGCCGTTTACCGCAAAACAGATCCATTGAAAGTTTTCGCCGCTGTTGTTCAAAGTCTGCAATACCAAGTTTGCTTAGTTCTTTCCTGATATATTCCATATCGAGCTTACCGGAGAAGTGATTCAGGTAAACATAGGTGTCAACCAATGAACGAAGCCCTGTTCCACCCTTGCTGAAATGCTTGTATTCGTGAGCAGTAATATAGATATATAAGTCCTCATGTGAAAACCTATGTTCAAATCCATTGCTTTCAACTCTGATTAGACGCTCTTTGACATTCGAGTAGTAATCAGCAAAGATATTTTCTTTTGACTCAGTATATAAAGAATAATGCATTTCAAAATTACATACGGGTTCCTTATGAAATACAATATCATGTCCTGTATGAGTGTTAGGGGCAGTAAATCCCAGTTTTATCATGATCTTTCTGACATCATTGATCCTGCTTGGATCGAACAAAATATCATTATCACACATCTGGCGCATACCGATCATGGGATAGTAATCTTGCAAAACTACGCCTTTAAGCGGCATATACCAAATTCCCGCTTTTTCAAGTTCGGCAGTCACTCTCTGACGCTCTATGTCCATGGTGAAATTTTTACGAATCACTTTATATTTTTCCTGCTTGAACTGCTCATCTATGATCCCGGCACTTTCAAGAGCATAAGCAGCTATCGCAGTTAGAGAATGTGCTTTTGCTACGGCATAAAGCTGTGATAGATTCATTTTATCCAGTTTTTCTTTTGCTGGGATCTTACGATTTAGTACACATCTTATGAGGTAGAGTAGGTAGTATGCGTTTTGTTTGTAATCATGTTTTGTCATCTTTTCTACGCACCCTTTTTGAAAATACAAATGATAATGTCCCGATAGCCGTTCCTAATGTATTGATAATTATATCTTCGGTCTCAAACACTCCTCTACGCAGTATCAACTGCAAAACCTCAACAGAGACTGAAATCAAAAATCCAAGTATTATACTCACTGGTACAGGTTTTCTGCATCTGTCAACTAGAAGATATGGAAGTGTCAGACCGATTGGAACAAAGAAAAGAATATTTGAAACTATTCCTTGTATATAATAAATAGTTGCATTTGAAATATGCCTAAATGGAATTAAATTATACTGCATTGTTGATGTGACACGGCTAATCAATCCAAGTAAGACTATTCCAAACAAACCGAAACCGAAACCAATTCTATTAAACCAGACGGTTGCCTTGCTTTTGATTTTTACGTTTATTATGAACCATATCACTACAAAAGCAACTATAAGAAATAAATCAAATGCTAAACCCATCTTATGATATAATAAGACAAGCTGGTATATAAAATTCTGTTTCAAATAAACTCCCCTTTGGAACTTCTTTATAATAACAGTTATCCGTCGATTTAACTATCCTTTCTCCAAACCATCTTATCCACAACCCCCGTGTAGCTCTGAATGATCTTCACAACCTTAGAAGACACATTCTCCTCCACATAATCGGGAACAGGGATACCATAATCACCATTCTGATTCATCATAACGGCGGTATCAACAGCCTGCAACAGCGACTTCTCGTCGATGCCAGCAAGTACAAAGCAAGCCTTGTCAAGTGCTTCGGGGCGCTCTGTACTCGTTCTGATACAGATCGCAGGAAAAGGATGTCCCACGCTTGTGAAGAAACTGCTTTCCTCCGGAAGTGTGCCGCTGTCAGATACAACCGCAAAAGCATTCATCTGCAAACAGTTATAGTCATGGAAACCGAGCGGCTCGTGCTGGATAACTCTGCTGTCGAGCTGAAAACCGCTTGCTTCAAGTCGTTTCTTAGAGCGAGGGTGGCAGCTATAAAGTATCGGCATATCATATTTTTCAGCCATTTTGTTTATCGCCGTGAACAGGCTCATAAAATTCTTCTCGGTGTCGATATTCTCCTCACGATGCGCCGAAAGCAGGATATACTTGCCCTTTTCAAGACCGAGCCTTGTATGAATATCGCTTGCTTCGATCTCGGCAAGATTCTGATGAAGCACCTCAGCCATAGGACTGCCCGTAACATAGGTGCGCTCCTTCGGCAGACCGCAGTCAGCAAGGTATCTTCTTGCGTGTTCGCTGTATGCAAGGTTGACATCGGAAATAATATCAACGATTCTTCTGTTTGTCTCTTCGGGCAGACACTCGTCCTTGCAACGGTTTCCGGCTTCCATGTGAAATATCGGGATATGCAGACGCTTTGCCGCAATTGCCGAAAGACAAGAGTTGGTATCACCGAGGATAAGCATCGCATCGGGCTTGATCTGGCTCATCAGCTTGTAGGAGCAATTTATGATATTGCCTACTGTTGCGCCGAGATCATCGCCAACAGCGTCCATGTAAACCTCAGGATCAGCGAGCTTTAAATCCTTGAAGAAAACACCATTTAGGTTATAATCATAATTTTGCCCAGTGTGTGCGAGAATGCAGTCAAAATACTGTCTGCATTTGTTGATGACAGCGGCAAGTCTGATAATCTCGGGGCGTGTGCCGACAATGATCAGCAGCTTTAATTTGCCGTTATTCTGCCATTTAATACTTGAATAATCTGTTTTTATCTCCATTACTTGACCACCTCAAAGAAAGTATCGGGGTGCTGCGGATCAAACTGCTCGTTTGCCCACATCACGGTCACAAGGTTCTCGGTTTCGCTGAGATTGATAATGTTGTGAGTGTAGCCGGGGAGCATATGCACCGCCTGTATCTTATTGCCCGAAACCTCAAATTCAATAACCTCGTCCGTGCCGATCTTGCGCTCCTGAATAAGCCCGTGACCTGCAACTACGATAAAGAACTCCCATTTTGTATTATGCCAATGCTGACCTTTTGTAATGCCGGGCTTTGAAATATTCACGCTGAATTGACCACAATTCGCAGTTTTCAGCAGTTCGGTAAAGCTCCCCCTGTCATCACAATTCATCTTCAAATCAAAAATAGTTTTCTCTTTCGGGAGATAGCTCAGATATGTTGAATAAAGCTTTTTTGCAAAGCTATCATGGGGGATTTCGGGCATAACAAGTGTTTCAGGCTGTGCCTTAAATGATTCAAGCAAGTCAACGATCTCACCGAGCGTTACTTTATGAGCAAAAGGTGCATAGCAGAATTTACCGCCATAGCTTCTCTGAATCTCTAAACCATCATAATTACAGCGGTTAGGTTTACCCTCTAAGCAATTCAACATTTCCTCAACGAGATCATCAATATATAGCAATGTCAGCTCTGTGCTTCTGTCATTAACCTGAATCGGCAGATCGTTAGCGATATTATTGCAGAAAGTCGCAACAGCGCTGTTATAATTAGGTCTGCACCACTTGCCGAACAGATTCGGAAAACGGTAAACATAGACTTTTGCACTCGTTTCCTTTGCATAGTCAAAGAAAAGGTTTTCTCCTGCCAGTTTGCTTCTGCCGTACTCACCGTCATAGCGACCGATAAGTGTTGCCTGCAAGGATGAGGACAGCATCACAGGGCATCTATTATTATGCTTTTTGAGCAGATCAAGCAGCTCACTTGCAAAGCCGAAATTGCCGGACATGAACTCGCTGTTATCCTTCGGACGGTTTACTCCTGCAAGATTAAAAACAAAATCAGCCTGAGCGCAGTATTCATCGAGGAGAGACTTGTCCGTTTCAATATCGTACTCAAATATTTCTTCGATCTGAATATTCGGGCGAGTCTTATTCTTGCCGTCACGGATATTTTTAAGGTTCTCGACAAGGTTTCTGCCTGCAAAGCCCTTTGCTCCTGTTACAAGAATTTTCATTACTTCAACCCCATTTCCGCAAGGCGTTCCTGAATGTAGGCGAGTGAAGCGATCTTTGCTTTCGTTTCTTCAACATTCAAAATTCTTGTATTATTGGAGTTGAATTCGGAAAGCGTGACACGCTTTTCATCGCCCTCCTTGAAATACTTATCATAATTCAGACCACGATTATCGGCAGGAACACGATAGAAGTTGCCCATATCAACAGCCTTAGCACACTCCTCGTTGGTGAGCAGAGTTTCGTACATCTTCTCACCGTGACGAATACCAATGACCTTGATGTCCTCTTTCTTGCCGCCGAACAGCTCACAAACAGCCTCAGCCTGAGTCTGAATGGTGCAGGCAGGAGCCTTCTGGATCAACAGATCGCCATTCTCGCCGTTCTCAAAAGCAAACAGAACGAGATCAACAGCTTCTTCAAGAGACATAATAAAACGGGTCATTTTAGGCTCGGTCAAAGTGATAGGTTGTCCATTCTGAATCTGATCTATCCAAAGCGGAATAACTGAGCCACGGCTGCACATAACATTGCCATAACGGGTGCAACAAATCTTGGTGCTGCCCGATGTTCTTGACTTTGCGATAGCGACTTTTTCTTCAAGAGACTTGGAGATGCCCATTGCATTGATCGGGTAGGCTGCTTTGTCGGTCGAAAGGCAGATAACGCTCTTGACACCAGCTTCGATTGCGGCGGTCAGGACATTATCTGTGCCGATAACATTGGTGCGAACAGCCTCCATTGGGAAGAACTCGCAGGACGGGACTTGTTTGAGAGCTGCCGCATGGAATATGTAATCAACACCCTGCATTGCTCCACGAACGGACTCCAGACTGCGAACATCGCCTATGTAGAACTTGATCTTGTCAGCGACTTCCGGCATAGTTGCCTGAAAGTGGTGACGCATATCGTCCTGCTTTTTTTCGTCACGGCTGAATATTCTGATTTCACCGATGTCGGTTTTCAAAAAGCGGTTGAGGACGGCATTGCCGAAGCTTCCGGTGCCGCCGGTTATCATTAGGGTTGCGTTTTTTAAATGTGACATTATTAGCTCCTTTATTTTATGGCTTCTCTAAAGCTGTCAATATTCTTTGCATATTCATCTACTGAACCGTGAAAAATGCTTGATGTTCCAGCGACAAATATTCCGGCACCAATTTTCTTAAGTTTAGCACCGTTCTCAGGAGTGATGTTTCCATCAACTTCAATTTCTATATTATCCATATTGTTAGTTTCCAGGAACTTTTTGACACGCTCTGCCTTTTTCAATGTACTGGGAACGATTTTCTGTCCTGCAAATCCGGGATTAACCATCAGCAGATTGATTCCATCAATATAATCGAGAACTTCCTCTAACACGTAAATTGGAGTAGCAGGGTTTATTGCTAAAAATCTCTTACAGCCAAAAGGTTTGAGCCAATCAAGTACTCTTTGAACCTGGAATGTACTCTCATAATGGATAGAAACTATGTCGGTCTCTTTTATTCCTATCCACTGTAATTTATATTCCGGATCACGTATCATTAAATGAAGGTCTAGAGGTATATCGGTCAGTTTTCTAAGTCCTCTTATATAGTCAACTCCTAATCCAAAATTAGGAACAAACTCTCCGTCCATTACGTCAATATGAAGATAATCTATTTTCTTATCTTCAAAAACAGCTATTGTTTCTTTTAAGTCTATCAGTTCGGAGCACATCATAGATGCTGATATTTTACTCATGTTCTACTTTCCTTTCTACTAACTAATTAGTTAATAATACTTTGCCATTTTATACAATTTATTATGTTGATATATATTTACAATATCTAATAAATACACGGCATTAATCAAATAATTGATATCATCTCCAATAAGCAATAATATCATGTCGAATTTGCTTTTCTTTTGGAGGTAATTTCATATAATCTCCATATAAATTTTTTAGATATGCATCATATTCATTAATGATACTATAATTCCTTCCTTCAAAAGTTAATTCTCCATTGTATTCCATATGTTTATTTACTTCTTTTAGTCCATAGCCTGATGTAACATTTCCTACTAAAACGGATTTATCATAATCGTGTTTTGATGCTATTTTTTCAATGATGAAGGCTAGATAAGAAGGATTTAATATTTTAGATATGCCATACATAATTATCCAAATAGGCTTTTTCCAGCTCTTTATTTTTTTCTTATACTTTGAAAGTGCAAGTGCTAGGTATGATAGACTGAATAGTTTCATAAATTTATAGTAGAAACACAGATTTTTCTTAGGCAAACCATCAATAGGAAATACATCTATATAAACACTATATTCAACCCTATCAGTACTTGGTTTCTCAATTAATCTAGTGGTAATATCGCATATTTTAGCATATGTATAAGGATAATGTTTTTTTCCGTCATTTATCGGATCACAAATTTTATACCGTTCATTATTAAAAGTTTTTCTTTTAGAAATAAGCCTCATATAATCTGATCTTGGCATCATAACATCTATATCATCATCCCAAGGAATATAACCACTATGCCTAACTGCACCTAGCAAGGTTCCTCCACATAAGGAATATCTTAATTTATTATCTTTACAAAAATCATCAAAATAGTCTAATGTAGCAATTTGAACGCTTCTAATTTCTTTTATAGTTAATCTTCTCATTTTTACACCTTTTTAATTTAATTAACTCATACTCTATGTTTTTATAATGTATAGTATGGATTCACAACAACTGTTTCTTCATCTGGAACATAGAAATATTCACAAATCATTGCATTTGCGTAAACCATCACGTTTTTACCAATAGTAGAATCGCCTTTCTTAACTCCATGTTCAATAACTTCTGATGTGTTCATTAGTAACTATTGTCAGATGTATATCAATAGTTACTTTTATTGTTTCTTTTTATGTATCACACCCGGATTTCCAACCACTGTTGCTCCATCCGGAACATTAAAATTCACAAAACTACCAGCTGCAATAGTCACATCATTTCCGACACGAATATTTCCACAAATCGTTGCGTTTGCGTAAACTTTCACATTATTACCAATCGTAGGATTGCCTTTCTTTGCTCCATGTTCAATAACTCCTATTGTAGTGCCTTTAAATAAAGTTACATTCTCCCCTATAATTGCATTATCATTCATGGTTATTGACCATGGATGAATAAGACGTATTCCTGATCCAACGCTATTGAAATTAAGTTCGAGTCCATACCGTCTTCTATATCTTCGTAATAATAGTGATGCTACTTTTCTCATTATAGGATTTCTACTATTAGATTTTATTCTTCCCCAATAAATATATCGTAACTCATGATTTCTTAATGCCCTAATAAGGAACGGAAAAAAAGAGTATTTATGGGGGTAAATCTTTCGTAACCTTTTATAAACTGTTTATTCATACTTGCTCCTTCTTGAATAAGATTTTTACCAATTCCACTCTAATCTCTCAATATCATCTTCTGTTAATTCATCACCAATCTGAACTTCAATAATATGTAACTCTGTTTCAGCTTCAACTGCGTGTTTCATGCCTGGAGTGATATAAGCAGTATCCCCACGTTTGATTGATCTGGTTATCCCATCAATGATTAATTTGCCATTTCCGTCCAACACGATCCATATCTCGGATCTATGAGAATGTCTCTGATATGAAATATGTTTCCCCTGTTGGATTACAAGATGTTTCGTAAGTGAGTTTCGACCGTCGCTTTGAATACGGTAATCCAATACCATGTATTCTCCCCATGCTCTTTTCTCATACATAAGCAGCTGCACAAAGCCGGGGTCGCCCATAGAATGGATAGTCCTCTTATGCACCCGTATCCTTGATTTGGGTATATCAATTACTATACCCGCTTTTATTATCGGCGTCTTCTTTGTTATCATTTATATGACCCTCCTCCGGGCTTGCTGTTCTGCTGTTATTCTCAATGCTGAATACTGTAAAGCCGTCTATTATGTTCACATATTTAAGTCTCTTGTGTTCCTCATAGGGTATCCCGAAGCTGTTCTTCCAGTCATCGGGCAGAACAGGAGTGCGGCTGTTTCGGGGCTTTTCACCGTCCTTAATTATCCTGCAATAAACCTCTGCTGATCTAAGATCAAACAGTATTATTTTATCATCTCCGGGACGTATTACATTCCCAAGCAGCTTGTATCTGTGAACAGGTTCCCAGCCCATGAGGTCGGCTATCATAGCAAAGAATATTTTACAGGTTATCTGTCTCGGCTTGCGTTTTTCATTGCACCATCTGAAAGAATCCTTGTCATCTTCATCACAGGCTCTTACAGCGAGCTTTTGTGTGTCGGGATTCACAAGAAACTGCACATAGCTTACCTCCGGCAGCCTTTTTATACTCGCTGTATTCAAGGAAACCTTATTGTTATTGAACGTGACCGACGGCTCGTTAATATGAGAAAAGAACTCACTGCGAACGACCTGAAAGCCGTCATAAGTAAAATCATCAGCTTCATAAGGCCCAGCTGTGTTTTCATTATCGTTGAATATTGTTATCTGCATATCGCTATCCATTATGAGACTCCTTCTTCATATCCTCAAGCAACGAATGTATTTTATCTGCCGCCTGCTCATGATTTGTCACATTCAGGTCGTGATACTGCTCGAAAGTGATTATCTGCTTGGAATTCTCTCCCTCCGGCTCATCAGAGTGTTCTGCATTGATGTCTGTGCAATAGTATTTCTTTCCAAAGCTTTCTGCCCAGTCGGCAGGGCAGGCAACGGGTATTTTTCCGGCAGATGACAGAGGACTCATTTTTTCGTCCTCAAACTGAGTTATATACATCTCCGTTTCTGTAAGATCGAAAATAAGAATGTCTTGACCATCATAACTGCGGCGTGTCCCTCTTACTCTGTACTTATATCTGATGTCCCATGATAAGAGTTCATAAACAGTAGGCAGAAATGCCGCACCGCTGACAATGACCGGGATATATCTCCCGTCCTCCGAAAGCCTGCACCATTTGACGGCGTTTCTGTTTTTAATTTCCGACTTCCTGACAAGCAGCATTTTTTTCAGCGGGTGTATGAGCAGCTCAACACCTTGCGTATTATCGAGCTTTTTTATACAAGCCGATGAGAAGCAGATCCCCTCAACAGAAAGCGTCATGCTGAGCTTATCGCTGTTGTTGAAAAACTGTGACCTTGCGATCTCAAAGCCTCTGTAATCAAATTCTCCGTCCATAGCTGTGACCTCCGTTTTTTTTGCTTGACTTATATCTTCACAGACACTTTGAGCGAGAAACGTATAATCCTTTGCCTTAAATCCCGACCATCTTGGATTTATCGTTGTGAAGCCCTTAAATGCACCTTCGGTTATTATCTGCAATTCGGGGAGGATACCCTTGTTACCGTATTTGGCGTTACTGATAAGGTGCTGCACAGCAATAAAGTCGTCCTTAGAGATTATAGGCTCATGCTCGCCTTTCCATCTGTACTGCGCCCTTTCGCCTCTGTTCTTTCTGGATCTGTGGTCAAGATAGCTGGGGGTATATGTTTTTCTTGTAAGTATCTCTCCGCAGTGCCTTTCATTTTTCAGGATCTCAAGGACGCTTCCGGCACTCCATTTGGTGTTGCCCTTTTTTGTAGTTCTGCCGAGCTTTGTAAGGCTGGCAGCTATATCCTGACAGGAATACCCGTAGAGATACATAAAGAATATCAGCCTGACAGTGCGGGCTTCGCTTTCATTTATTGTAAGCTTGCCGTCCTCGTCATGATCGTACCCAAGAAGCACAGGCGTAAGCACTATACCTCTTCCAAACCGCATTTCTATGGAAGCATTCATGATGGAGCTTTTTATATGCGATTCCTCCTGCGCCATAGTTGCAGTAAAGCTAAGGCTCATTTCAGTATTATCGTTAAGAGTGTAGATGTTCTCCGTTTCAAAGAAAACTCCCACCGGATCTTTAAGCGCCGAAAGCTTCCTTACGATGCTTATACAGTCAACGATATTTCTTGCAAATCTGGATACGCTCTTGGTAATGATAAGATCGAGCTTGCCTGCCATGCAGTCCTCTATCATTCGGTTGAACTCATCACGATGCCTCAAAGATGTTCCGGAGATACCCTCGTCGGCATAGATATCCACGAGCGTCCAGTTGTCATTTTGCCTGACCTTTTCCTCGTAGTAGTTTTTTTGGAGTTCATAAGAGCTTGTCTGCTGTAAATTATCGGTAGATACTCTTACATATACCCCGACTCGCCGTTTCACATCATCATAAAAATCGCAGTGCTTTTCTCCGGGCTTTACTTCAAGCAGCTCTGCGTCCGTCCCTTTGTATCGCTGACGGACTTTTTCCTTTTCCTGTTCAAGTTCCGGTCTTGCGGACATATTCATCACCTCTTACATTCGATTATATATTATTTTATCCATGAAAACAAATAACCACA
This sequence comes from uncultured Ruminococcus sp., assembly GCA_937894495.1. GTDB lineage: Bacteria > Bacillota > Clostridia > Oscillospirales > Ruminococcaceae > Hominimerdicola. Next base: position 12,214 of record CALCRR010000167.1, read on the forward strand.
GGTATAAAAATCTACCATTGGTTATAGTTTTCAGAAAATGATCATATACAGAAAACACCTCCAAAGGACGGAGGTGAGAGTGATGAGTATGGCGATAAACAAATACAGCATTGGCTGCCGTGTGAGAAAGCTCAGGCTCAGCGCAGGCCTGACACAGGCGGAGCTTGCTGAATTTTCCGAACTGTCGGTGCAGTACATAAGCTTTATTGAAACGGGAAGAAAAGCCGTCAGCCTTGAATCGGCTGTAAAGATAGCAGCGGTTTTCAGAGTGTCATTAGATCATCTTGTTTTAGGCGGCTATTCTGTTTGCAGCAGCGAAAACGATGAGGACATTCTGAAGCTGATAGCTGATTGCAGCTTATATGAAAAAAACGTCATATATGATGTTGCGGCTGAGGTTAAGAACAGCCTGAGAGAAAACAAGCCGCTTATCAATAAATAGTACATAGCTGCGGAACAGTTTAGGCTGCTCCGCAGTTTTCATATCATATATGAAAACTGAAAATCTCTTGACATTTACAGCTAATTATACGATAATATATATGACGATCAAAATTTATTGGAACGGAGGAATTATTATGACTAAAAGACAAACTAAAGCTCATGAGCTGTATGAAAGGATCACGGATAAAAACAAGGTATCCGAGGACTTTCTTTATAATGCGATCTGCTATTTTGATATTGACCCCGAAAATGTAGTAGATCTATTGAATGAACTGCCGGCTGAAAACTGCACAAAGTTAGACCGGGCTCTTGCCGATTGCAGAGAAGCAGTAAGAAAAGTAAGAAAGGAAACTTTAGAAAGCGGCAGCTTTTCTAAAGGGTTTCATGATCCCGAAATTGAAGATATTATCTTTTATCAATTTGCTCACGGAGAACCTATTCATTAAACACCGATGATGAGAAAGGAGACAATATCATGGGAGATGTATCAATAATAGCAAGAAGAATCCCCGGCGGTTACGTTCAATACGGCTGGTCGGGTAACGGAGGGTATTGTAAGAATGTAGGCTATCGCCTGCTTCTATGGTATACCGAACCTGAAATGGTCGAGCAACTGTTTGAGCTTGGTCAGACTACGCTTATAGGAAAGCCCGGCAGCGAAAAGGGCGGAGAAAAGTGGCACCTGACGCACAGGCTGACAGGAGAACCTTTCTGGCTCGCCAAGACCGAACGCAGTATTTTCAGCAAGATAGCTTTTATAGATTACGGTTATTTTTATGACTCGGACAACATATGGTACTATGTTATCCCCGGACCTTTCAGAATAAAAATACCGCTTGAACATATTGCGGATAACGTTGACGAGAAGAATTTTGAGTTTGATTACTGTGACGAGATAGAAAAACAGCTGATAACATATATTTTCGGAGAGTTTCTTGATGCAAGCGATGACTTCCTCAGGTTTCTGTCGGATAATATATCATTCAAAGATGACTCATTTTCGGAAACGATCTCCGAGATAAAAAATGATATTCTTTCAAATAAATACCCGATTCATGAAGGTCTGTTCAATAAATATAGAAAGATCTTCAATTATTTTGATGACTGGGTAGTAGTTGTTCCCACAGAAAGCGGATTGCAGTTCAAGATGAGAAAAAAGTCCGATGAGCATATCGAAACTATAGAATGGTAGTAGCTGCTTATTTCCTTATCTCATTCTCATAATCCTTAAATGATAGTTCCTTATCATAAGCTTTCTGTCTCAACACCAACGCATAGTCCGCCCACTCCCTGAACTGAGCCTGCGTCATTTTCTTCTTCAAGTACCGGGCGTAGTGCTGCTTGTAAGCCTTAGTATAAGTCAGCAATATCGGATCGCTGTTGACCTTATCCATATACGTTTTCCTGCTGCCGAGGTCACGGCAGGTCTTCTTGCGCTGTCCCTTGATACGGCGAGTGCAGAACGCGGAGTACGCAGTCGCTTCAAGCAAAAAGTACCTGCCGCACATATTGCACTTGCGGGGCAGGAAGTGATTTTGCAGTCCCTTGAAAAGGTCAATGTACAGAAATCCTCCGATAGTGCTGAATTTGTATTTCTCGTACATAACATAATCATCATCGAGGTTCAACGGTACAAAAGTTTCGGACATTGTGCCGGACGGCTCCAGCTTCATGTAGGTTATCAGCTTGCCCTCCTGCTCCGAGAGAAAGCAGCGATAGAGATCGGCGGTCTCCTTTGCGTTGAGGTACTCGTTTCCATTATGGAGCTTTTCAAGAAAAGAGGCATACACATCTTTCACCCGAATGCAGTCCTCAACAAAGGTGCGGTAGTCTCTTGTGATCTCTGCCAACTCGTGATCCAACCGGAGCGCACTGTCGTACATATCGGCGTCAAGATCGTCGTAAAAGTTTGGCGTGTAGAAATGATCGTAGAAATCGGGTGGGTAGTAATTTGGATCATGAGTTTCAAGATCATTTTGAAATAGATACTTGTGCTCGTTCATGATATTGTACAGGCGGTTGCGCTTGACTTGCAGCTTGTTGTATGGCGGCAGCTCCTCGATTATCGTATCGAGCTGGTCATAAAACATGAATGCTCGCTGAATCACATCGTCAAACTCCTCGTTTTCCTCCCCACGCTCGGGGTAATGCAGCCTGCGCTCGTACTCCTTGCATTTGTCGAGGGTCTCCTTCAAATCCGGGAAGCTGTATTCCAAGTATGCAGTTAATATCTCATTAGTCTTGTACTGTCCTGCGCCCTCAATCAGCGTTCTGTTCTTGTAAAAGAATGCTGTGAATCCAAACATGATTTTCTCCTTAATCGATCGAATTATTACCAGATAGATGTTAAGATATTTTGCTCTCAGCATTTTCCTTGTCAGCGGGATAAACAACTATCTGCTCGTCGCCATATCGCTCGTTATAATCTTCCATTGTGTTCGCAGTTGCGGCTCGGATAAAAAGTCCTGCCGCAGCGATAATAAATACCACTGATAACACTGCAAATATAATTCTCATGCCGACACCGTAAACATAATCATCGGCAGCTTCGTCATACTCCATGTTGTCATGATCTTCGTACTGCTCCGTTTCCCTATATTTTTTGAATCCGATCTTTTTCAGTCCTACCAGACAAGCTATCCCCATCATAAGAAATATCGTTCCAAATATGAGCATGGCGTTGATTGATTTGTCATCATAATATGAAATGCCGTCCACAACAATAGTCAAATATTTCATTAAGATTATTTCACTCCGATCCAATAATCGCACCCGCCGCTGTTTGTATAAGCAGCGGCTTTTTTGTTTTTATCCTCTACCTATTATACACGAAATCGTTCCGGCTTTCAAGTACATAAGTCCAAAAATCCGATTTTGTTCCTCATGTCAAAATACACAAAGATGAACCCGAAATTTTGGAAACAAAGTTCACATTAATTTTCCATACCCGCAAAAGAAGTGTTTTTCTTTAAATTTCTACTTTTTTCTCCGTTTTTCAGAAAAATAGAAGTAAAACGAAGATAAATAGAGAGTATGTCTTACTTCTATTGACATCGTGTGAATAATCTGATATGATATTACTTGCAGAGGGGAACAGGAGTGTGAACTTCGTGAAGTTCATGTTCGGAAGTGGTCGAAACATTCTTACAGATAAATGTGCGCACGCTGGTAAGAAGATTTAGTCTTGGACCTTATTTTCAAAATGCCTTCGGAACAAAATGATGATTTCGTTCCTTTTTACCCTCGTTCAGAACCGATTCCAGTAGGTACATTTTGATGATTTTGTACCTAAAACGCTAAGGAGAGGATTCCGATGTAAAATTGACAGCCCATACGGGATAAGCATAATGATTGATCATTGGTAAATCTATTGCTATGACTAGCGAGCCATAGATTCTGTACGTACAAAATCCCGCTGTTCCGCCCGACGGACGTCGGACGGCGCAGGGCTGACTGCCGTCAGCCCACGAACAGCGGCTCGCTAGGAGTACCCAGACCCCTAAAATCGAAGGAGGAACGCTTATTGGAAGAACAGGTACAAAAGCAGAAAAAGAAGTACAAACGCAAAGGACAAAGGAAAGAAGTTCTGTTCAAGGACGATGAGTGGGAGGTTGTAAAACGGAACGCTGAGCGCATGAATCTATCTACAACAAAGTACATTGTGAAGATGTCGTTAAATGGCAACTCTGTACCGCAGGATTTTTTTGATGTAGCTGAATTGACTCGACAGCTTTCAAGGATAGGTACGAATATCAACCAGCTCGCACGAAAGGCTAACACGATAAATAACATCTATGCCGAGGACTATGAGAGAATGAGAGAGGAGTATGCTCACCTTTGCCTTTTATTAAAACAAAAAATATCCATGTTACGCCGAACCGCAGCCTAAGATATATCTGCGACCCTGCTAAGACGCAGGGCGGGCTGAATATCGTGTCGGTGAACTGTATGCCCGATGCCCGCAATGCTTATCTTGACATGAAGCAGATCTACGAGTATTACGCCGGACGGAAGTTTAACGAGCCAATGCCGAAGAAAGGGTATGCGAAAGTAAAGCTGATTCACTACATTCAGTCTTTTGATCCGAAGGACAACATCAGTATTGAGACTGCGCAGAAGATAGGTTTGGATTTAGTTCGTGAGATGTTCGGCGAGGACGTTCAAGCTGTCATCGCAACTCATGACGATACCGGAAAGATTCACAATCACATCGAGATTAACGTCTATGATTTGAAAGGCAGGCACTTCTACTCCAACAAGGCTTCGCTCAAAAAGATAAAGAGACTGTCGGACGAGATTTGTCAGCGGTACGGTATCAAGCCATTTGATCGTAAGAACTACGTCCGAAAACCTATCATCAGCGGCTATCATGAATGGAATCATCTCCGAAACGGCACATCGTGGAAACAACAGATTCGTGAGCGCATTGATGAACTCATAACCGCTGCCGATGGATTTGATGACCTGCGGCTGCGCATGGAGCAGGAGGGCTACACGTTCAAGGACGGTAAGTACATTTGTGTCAAGGCTCCCGGGCAGCAGAAAAATGTCCGGCTCAAAACGTTGGGCGATAACTACACGCCCGAGCGGATAAATAAACGTATCGCAGAGCACAAGGAAAATTCTTTTGCAAAATTTGTGGAGCCGTTCTATTCTATCGCCACAAGTATTAAGGTCAAGGCTGGCGCATACAAAAATACTTCTAGTATCGAAAATACTTGTGGAAGATTCATGCGGCTGTATGAAATTCTTGTGCAGGAGAAGATCGAAAATATCTCCGATGCCGAGGACAAGTTGAGTGTAGCGGAGAAAAAGTATGCCACTATTCTGAAACAAGTGCAGGAACTGAAAGATAGAATCACTACGCTCGAATCGGAGATCAAAAGCGCTAACCATTATTTTGATGATATGGGTATCATGCAGCGAAGGTTTCCTAAGAAAGAGCAGGACAAATCTGCCGTTGCAGTAATCAAGAAGCACGACTTCAAGAAGAAAGAAGATACTTCTATTCTAACGGAGCAGCTTGAAAAGTACAAGTCCGAATTTACAGAACTTAATGAACAGCTATCGTCAACGGGCGGCGAGGTTCGCAAATACAAGGCAATCGTTAATGAGTATTTTCAGATATTCAGCGGCGAGAGCTATGTCGATAGGCTTGTGCGTGAAGCCAAAGAGAATATCACTATTGACGATTGGAACAACATGATCTCGGAGCAACGAAAGATTATTCTTGAAGAACTGGATACACTCACCAACCCGCCTATGTATTATCTTGAAAAGCAGATATGGGATAAAATAGTCAAGCTGCGGAGTATGAATATTGAGCCGTATGAGGTCGAGAAGCTGATACGGACACTTGCTGTCATGCGAATTGACGGTATTCGGAAAATTGAGGACGCTCGAAAGTTTGCGGCTCAAATGAAGAACTCAGCAAGCACATCTAAGGACGATTCCAAACGCAAGTTATACGAACATCGTGCTGATGATTATGAGCGTATAATTTCTGCGGAGCGTAACATCGACATTTACCCACCAGAAAGGAAACCGCCCGAGCAAAAGAAAACTCTGCCTAAGAAAAGACATAGACGGTAAGTTCTGAAACATTTATGGGGTGATTACTATGCACTATTTTCTGCTGTTCCGAAATATACAAAGGAACAGCCTGCCGACAACAAAACTGTAACCATGAAATATGAAAGGAAACTATATGCCAAGAAAGATAACAATAAACGATTGGAAGGACAAACGTGACTATAACACATGGAAGTACGAGGTTGACGGTTATAATCTGAATGCGACTCATGCGAGGTATGAAGATGCGGTCAAAGTGATCGCTGCATCTGAGGAAAATCGCATCGGGGAGCTAAAGGATACACTCTGGGACGCAGCGGCTCCGTTTTTTGGGGTCAACATCACGCCCGAGGAATTGAAGAAATATTTCGAGCTGCTGATGAATGACAACCGCAATGCCGGATTGGTGCGCAAGCTCAAGGCTCTTGAGGAGGAACGTGTAAAGGAAATCGAGGCAGCGGAAAATGCTCGTCTTGAGGTACTGAGGAGCACTCATGAAAAGCTTTATGAAAAGTATGAGAAGATAAAGGGCATGGATAAGTCTGAGGGACCACTTACTTCGGATAGCGACTCTGATGAAATATCGCCTTCCTCTGATAGCGACGGTACTGCTGATGAAGTCTCGCCTGCTTCGGAAAGTGAATCTGTCATTGAAGAATCTTCGGAAAACGAAAACGATGATGATTACTACATGACAAATCCGGAGGAGCTTGACCGTATGCCAGAGGATAATGACTCAGAAGATTCCGAAACATAAAAATATCAAAGTGCAGACTCGCCACCTGCACTCAAACTAA
>CALCRR010000168.1 GCA_937894495.1 uncultured Ruminococcus sp.
CGGCGAGGACCCCCAGCCACTAGAGGCAAGATGTCAGAGGCAAGAGGCAAGAAATGTTCTAACCCCACAAAGTCTGTAAAGAGGACTCTTGCTTCTTGCCTCTTGCTTCTTGCTTCTAGTGGCACAGGTGGGGGAAATACCCCGTCTGGCGAGGACAATTATGAATTATGCATTATGAATTATGAATTAGACTAGCGACTAGCAGCTTAACCTTTAACATCAAAAAGCATTATCTTCCTGCCTGCGGTAGGGGGATAATGCTATATTTGTCTGTTATCAACAAATTCTAACAGCGCAGGTTGTGTAAGTATACAAAAATTAAAGGGTGGAAAAATAATTTGCAGCAAAGCGGGCTGTTTTTTGCACTGAATAAATGATAGATGTCGGGGCGCAGCGGCGATAAACATGGTTTTTAAGCTAAGTGTTCATACATCTGAGAGAGGGGGTGAGTATGTGGAGATATCCAGAAGGTCAAGGCTGGCTGCCAGGGCTGTCAAGGGTGACACCGAGGCTTTCTCCGAGCTGTACGGAGAGATATACAAGCAGCTTTACTATTACGCACTTGCGAACCTGAACAACAGCGATGACGCAGCTGACGCAGTACAGGACGCTGTACTGGACGCTTTTCGGTCCATAGGCAAGCTTAAAAAGGCGTCGTCATTTGAAAGCTGGATGTTTCGCATACTCAGCTCGAAAATAAAACAAAAACAGAAGGAATATGCCCACAAACGCAGCTATTTTGAGGAGCTGGACCCCGACCTTCGGGTAATAAGCGAGGGCGGCTTTAACAGGTGTGAGCTGCTGGAAGAGCTGGAGGGGCTCAGCGAGAACGAAAGGCTTTGCGTGACCCTTGGCAGCATAGCAGGCTACCGCTCGGCGGAGATAGCTAAGATAACGGGCATGAAGGCTTCTACCGTAAGGTCTTACATCTCACGGGCGAGAGCCAGAATGAAGGGAGACCGAAAGAACAAGGACAAGGAGGTGACAAAATGAGACGCAGGAATATTATCACAAGACTTGAAAAGCAGAGCAAGGTGCCTGATAAGCTCGAACCGCAGAAGATAAAGGATATGCTGGACGAGATAAGCGCCATAAAGCCTGTTATCGAGTCTGAAAGATCGTCCGGGATAAAGCTCAACAGCGGCAAAGGCAGCTTTATAAGAACTATTGCAGCTGCGGCATTCTTCGTTCTGGCAGTGGCAGGGCTTGCGGCTGTGCTCTTTACGGGGGGCAGCAAAAATATAAAGGTGAGCCCGAAAACACAGCCGCCGCAGGTAGCAGACGCTTCGGGGCTGACGGGGCTGAGGGGAGGTTCATACAGCTCGCTGTATAATCATTTAAAGGACAGTATCGACGGGTACTCTGATTTTTACATCGACACGGGCTATGATGACAGCTATGCCTTTACCGCAGACAGTGAGAAGGACATGGATTATTATGCGTACAATTCTTCCATGTACCGCCTTATTTTCGGCTCAAAGGCGCCTGACAACGGTGTATCAGCCATTACAGACGCCGCCTATAATGCCGAAGATGACAGCGAACTTTTACCCACCCTTGTAAAGCAGCACGGCACATCTGCATTCTCCGCAGGCTACACCGCCGTCAGCGCCTACAGGCTGCAGGGGGGCGAGACTGAAAAGGTCGAAAACGACCTGCTCAGTCAGCTCAAAATAAATGGTGTTCTTAAAGACAATGAGGTCTGCAAGGAATTTTCTCACACTGCCGAATTATATACCACGGGGCTTTATGTGACAGGTGACAGGCTTATAGCTGTTTTTGACTTTATCTTACCCGATGTCTATGACAGCCATATAGTTCTTAACGAGTATTGCGGCTTCGGGGTGTATGATATCTCGGACACAGATAATATTTCCTTAGTCTACGAATACGAACAGCCGGGTGTTATGGAGGACGCAAGGCTCACCGAAGAGGGTCGGTTCGTCATACTGTCGAGCTATACCAAGGCAAAGACCATCGCTTCATACATACCCTACCGTGAGGGAATACCTGAGTTTTTGCCCATGATATACGAAAACGGCGAGGTGCTGCCTGCTGCCGAGGACAGGATATACATTGCAAACAGATACAAGGGCACAAGACTGACTCTCATAAGTGAATTTGGTTTTACAGAAGAGGAGAAAGAGAAAACGGATAGCGAGCTGTCGGAGACTGCTGCAAGCACAGGCAGCAGTCAGGCGGCTCACGGAGAATTTTACAAAACAGGAGAGGCGCTTATCGCAGCAACTGCAAATACCATAGCGCAGGCTGAGGACTGTATGCTGCTGGTATGCGGATATGTTGACCCGAACAGCGAGGATGACTACGCTGTGCAGCTGATAAAGCTGGGGCTTGAGGGCGGCACGGGTATGATAACGGCGGCAGAATACTCAGACAACGAGAAGGCGTATATGCACCCCTATGAGATACTTTCAGGCTTCAGCGAATACGGCGGTCATTATTATTTTTCAGATACCACCGGCGCATCGGTATTTGATAAGGAGCTGAACACTGTAGGCGGAGCAGTAAGAAACAACTTTGTAAACTACGATGGATTTACCGACTTATACAGCGATTACGGCTCGGTGATAAGCGGCGGCACGGTTTATTTTTACGACAGCATAAGTTCATCACCCAGCGACAGCTATATATGCATGGAAAGGGCTGACCTCAGCGACCCATACTCGCCCGTTATCACCACCGATCAGAACGAGCTTTCAAAGGTATGTCTGATAGGCACACGTCAGGGCTTTATCCTGGGCGACAAGGTGAAGATATCCCCTACCCTAGCCTTTTCGCTGGAAAGGACCGACCAGCCTGCCGAGGACGGCTATGACCCCACAGCTCTCATGAAAGGCATTTTATACACCCTTGACCCCCAAAAGACGGAGACAGAGACTGCCAGATATATGTACGCCGACGACGGTGCTCTGGTGACTCCCCACGAGGAATTTACAAGGTCAGCGCCGCACAGGGCAGGCGAAACGGAAATTTTCACCGAGGACCACATCAAAAACGATGCTTACGGTGATATAAAGTACCAAAGGCTCACCGATATTTACGACGAGCAAAACGGCATAATTTTTGTGCCGATGCACAGCTATGACGAAAAAACCCATGAAATGACCCCCGAGGAGTTTGAGGACCTGCCTGTGGAGGACTCCCCCAGGGTGGACTACCGTTGGGACGAGAACGGCAAAATAAGCTATTACTATCTTGATGACCTGACCGAAAGTATATCGGTAATGGCGGTAAAGGTCGACGAACAAAGCGGCAGCGCCGAGATATCAGGCACCGCCGTTGCGGCAGAGCTGAGCATAAGCGACTTTGACAGTGAGGAAATGTCATTTATCGGCGGCATTTACCTTAACGGCAAGCTCTACGCATTTTCCACCTGCGGCATGAGCTGCACATCACTTAAAGACGGCAAGGTATTATACAGCGATACTCTGTCAGTTAAGTGAAATAATAAAACAAGCCTTTCCCTGCGTCGGCACGGGAAAGGCTTTATCATTTTGTTATCAGTCAATATCAATAAATTCCTCGGTGTTATTTTTGCGGCTCCTGTTTGCAAGCTGTCTGGTCGCTTTGGACATTCTTTTGAGGGAGCGCCCTGCCGAGAAGCAGCCGAAGATGTTTGAAAGCCCCGATATCAGCAGCGATATGCCCAGTATGGTAAGGGCTGCATCGGTGAGAAACAGAGGATTTACCACAAGCAGTATGCCAATGATAATGGTTATCACCGCAGGTATGCCGCTTACCCGCCAGCTGTCATAGCCTGCTCTTCTCAGGTTAAGTGCGTCCTGCAAATTGACTATGCCGCTTATGAGCATATAAAAGCCGAATATCAGCGCTATTATCTTGGGTATAAAATCGGGTCTTACTATTATAAAAATGCCTGCCGCACAAAGTATTATGCCTGCCACCAGACCTGTTGCATACATAATGTTCTCACGGGTCTTGGCGAAGTATTTTATCAGCTCAGCCACGCCGTAGCAGGTAAGCAGACCGCCCACCACATAGCCTATGGCATTGGTGAAAAACTGAGGGTCGGCAATAAGCGCCACGCCCAGCACTATGCAGAAAATGGAAAGCACCCAGTAATTGCGAAACAGCTTTTTTATGTATTCCATGTCCGCCCTCCTTTACTTTTCTGCCTGTGCGGCTTTTTTCAGCTTTACCGCCTTTATTACCTTCATTCGTGAAAATTCTTCTCTGTCCTTTTCTTCAAGAGAGTTGGTTATGAACCTTACTGTCTGCTCGTTCCTCGGTATGATTATGTTTTTCAGCGCATTTGCCCTGCGCTGGGTCTTTTTTATGGCTACCGAGAGCCTGTAGATGCTGTTTTCCACCTCGGCAAGGGTGACAGTGGTCCTCTTCACCTTTTCAAAGGCAAGATATGCCCTGTCAAGCTGGGAGTTGGTGCCCGAAAAGCCGTAGTTTACCTCCAGCTCCTTCTCCTGCAGCGTCACCTTGGGGAGCTCTACTCCCATAACGCTTTTTGAAGAAAGCTCCAGTCCCTTCTCTATGGGCATACACTCGGCATAGGGTGTTATAACGCCCATTGACATATTTGCCAGCTGCAGTGCGCTGTAAGCCTCTTTATAGGTGTCCTCGATAGAGCTCCTGAGCTCCTTGGCTGTTTCAACAAGGCTCATTATCTCTCTTATAAGTATATTGCGCTTTCTGTCCAGCAGCTCATATCCGAGAGCCGCCAGCTGCAAAGCTTTTTTTGCAAGCATAAGATTTCCCTTGGTAGGAAATACCTGCTGTTCAGCCAATTAAAACACCTCTTTTCTATTATGCCGTGCTTCCTTTATTGCATATATCTCTTAGCCTTTTCGGGGTCGTAGAATTTCTCCAGATGCTCGTCGTCTACTCTGTCCAGCTCATTTCTGGGCAGTGATGACAGCAGCGCCCAGCCCAGGTCAAGGGTCTCCTCCACCGACCTGTTCACATCGAAGCCCTGGTCTATAAAGTGCTCCTCAAACAGCTCGCCGAAGCGCATATATGCTTTGTCGGTGTCGGTGAGCTCCTCCTCGCCTATTACCGATGCAAGGCTCCTGGCGTCCTGCACCCTTGCGTAGGCTGCAAAAAGCTGGTTTGCGCACATCTGGTGGTCCTCTCTGGTAAAGCCCTCGCCTATGCCGTCCTTCATAAGCCTTGAAAGGCTGGGCAGCACCGATACCGCAGGGTAAACGCCTGTCTGGTCGAGATTTCGGTCTAAAACTATCTGACCCTCTGTGATATATCCCGTAAGGTCGGGCACAGGGTGGGTTATGTCGTCATTAGGCATGGTGAGTATGGGTATCTGCGTAACTGAGCCGCTTGCGCCCTTTACAATGCCTGCTCTCTCATAAATAGACGCCAGGTCTGAGTACAGATATCCCGGGTAGCCCTTTCTTCCGGGTATCTCTCCCTTTGAAGATGAAAACTCTCTCAGAGCCTCTGCATATGAGGTCATGTCGGTAAGTATAACAAGAATGTGCATATTCTTCTCAAACGCCAGATACTCAGCACAGGTGAGGGCACACCTGGGGGTGAGTATCCTCTCGATAATAGGGTCGTTTGAAAGGTTGAGGAACATGGCAACTCTCTGCAGAACTCCTGTCTCCTCAAAGCAGCGGCGGAAGTAATCCGCAACATCGTTGGTAACGCCCATTGCGCCGAATACCACCGCAAAGTCCTGACCCTGCTCGTCGGCTATCTTAGCCTGCCTTACTATCTGCACCGCAAGCTTATTGTGGGAAAGTCCCGAGCCTGAGAATATGGGCAGCTTCTGACCTCTGATAAGGGTCATCAGTGCGTCTATGGACGAAATGCCTGTGTTTATGTAGTTTCTGGGATATGTTCTTGAAACAGGGTTAAGGGGGCTGCCGTTAATATCCCTGCTCATTTCAGCGGCTATCTCGCCAAGGCCGTCAATAGGTCTGCCTGCGCCGTTGAATATCCTGCCCAGCATTTCTCCCGAAAGGGGCAGCTCCATAGGTCTGCCCTCAAAGCTGGTGGTGGTGTTTTTAAGCGATAGTCCCTTTGTGCCCTCAAACACCTGCAAAACAGCCTTGTCCTCATAGACCTCCACCACTCTGGCAAGTCTCCGGGTGCCGTCGTCCAGCTGTATATGCGCTATCTCGTCATAGGCTATATCCTTGCACTTATCCAGAACCACCAGCGGTCCGTTGATCTCACTGAGACCTACATACTTTATATTCAATCAGACCACCTCCGCATTCTGGAACCAGTGTGTCATATCCCTTTCGTAGTCCTCGAACATCTCGGGCTTATCGTTGGGGATATCATATTTTATCTTTATGAGCTTATCACTCCAGCCGCCCCCCAGCAGGGTGTTTATCGAAGCCCCTCTTGCAAGGGCAGCCTTTGCCTGCTCATAAAAGCAGAGAATGACCTTCATCATCAGATACTGCTTGTTAAGGGGCACATAGGTGTCCTCCTTATGGTAAGCGTTCTGCTGCAAAAAGCCTACTCTTACTATCTTGGCTGTTTCAATAAGCAGCTTCTGATCGTCGGGCAGCACGTCGGTACCCATGAGCTTTACTATCTCCATAAGGGTGTTTTCTTCAACAAGTATATTGGATATCTGCTGGCGGACCTCCATAAAATCCTCAGATACATTCTCGGTATAAAAGGCTGCAAGGTCGTCGGTATACTCCGAATAGCTGTTGTTCCAGTTTATAGCAGGATAATGTCTTGCATAGGCAAGGGACTTATCCAGCGCCCAGAAGCACCTTACAAATCTCTTGGTGTTCTGTGTAACAGGCTCAGAGAAGTCAGAGCCCTGGGGGGAAACCGCACCGATGATAGATACCGAGCCCTCGCTGCCGCCCAGCGTTCTCACATAGCCTGCTCTCTCATAGAACTCTGATATCCTTGAAGGCAGATACGCAGGGAAGCCCTCCTCGGCGGGCATTTCCTCAAGTCGTCCCGATATCTCTCTCAAAGCCTCAGCCCATCTTGATGTTGAGTCTGCCATTATAGCTATATGATAGCCCATATCCCTGTAATACTCAGCCAGAGTTATGCCCGTGTAGATAGACGCCTCTCTGGCGGCAACAGGCATATTAGATGTGTTTGCGATAAGCACCGTTCTGTCTGTCAGGGGTCTGTTGGTGTGGGGGTCGATAAGCTCCGAGAACTCCTCCAGCACCTGTGTCATCTCGTTGCCGCGCTCACCGCAGCCTATATACACGATTATATCCGCGTCGCACCACTTGGCTATCTGGTGCTGGTTCATGGTCTTGCCTGTGCCGAAGCCCCCGGGTATAGCCGCAGTGCCGCCCTTTGCTATGGGCAGAATGGTATCAATGATCCTCTGACCCGTTATGAGCGGTCTTGATATGGGCATTCTCTCCCTGCTGGGTCTGGGGGTCCTTATGGGCCATTTCTGGCAGAGGGTAAGCTCCTGCTCATTGCCCAGCTCGTCCTTTATTTTACATACCACATCATTTACGGTATACTGACCGTTTTCGGCAGTCCAGACCACCTCGCCGCCCTTTGAGAGGGGCGAGAGCATACACTTATGGGTAATAAGCGCAGTTTCGGGGCAGGTGCAGTATATTTCTCCTGCCTTCAGGGTATCCCCTGCCTTGACGGTAAGCGTCACATCGAATTTTCTTTCGGTATCCAGCGAGCTTACGTTGGCGCCGTCAGCGATGAAAGCGCCGCTGAGCTCTTCCAGCTTTTTAAGCGGTCTTTCGATACCGTCGAAAATATTGTCGATTATTCCGGGTCCCAGTGTTGCCGACATGGGCGCACCTGTAGACTCCACAGGCTCACCCGGCATAAGCCCTGTTGTGCCCTCATACACCTGTATGGTGGTGGTCTGCGCCGTTACCCTGATGACCTCGCCGATAAGGCGCTTTTTGCCCACATAGACCATTTCCTGCATGGCAAAGCTCTTGGTGTTCAGAACGGTAACTACAGGTCCGTTTACCGAATATATCTTATCATTAGTTTCCATGATGATACGTACTCCCTCTTTATAGAAGTAAGAGTCAGCAGCAAGGGGCACCCCCCTGCCCTGATAAGCTTTTAAACGCTCATTCCCGAGCGGCTCACAAAGCTTTGTCTTTGCTGAGTGAATTTAAGGTCAAAGGTGCCGTCCACGGCAAGGTTATCCTCGGGGTAAACCACCGTCACGCCGCCTATCTCTATGCTGCCGCTTTCTTTGACGGTGAATTTGCCGCCTGCGGTCAGCTTGGGTGCTAAACTCTTATCCTTGGGCGCTATCAGCACCTCGCCCTTTTTATCGGGGTACTGTGCGGCGCACTCCTCCACTCTTTTTATCAGCAGCTTTTCATAGTCTGCCGTTTTCATAAACTTTTCAAGCTCTTCTCTCACGTTGTTAAAGACCTTGTCTATAATGCTCTCTCTTTTGAGCAGTATCTTTCTTTTAGACTCCAGCCTGTCGGCAGAAACCGACCTTACTGCAAGCCCCTGATACTCTCTGTCTATCTGAGCTCTTTTGCTCTCGGTGAGCTCTTCGGCTTCCAGCTTAGCCTGCCTTATGCGCTCGCCGCACTCCGCCTCGGTCTCGTTTATCAGCTCATCGGCTCTTGCCGAAACGTCATCAAAGACCGAACGTTTGAATTTTTCGAGCTTTTCGGTCTGATTTATCATTGTTTTTCAAGCCCCCCTCTAGAAGCAAGATCGCTGCACTCTCAGAAGCAAGAAGCAAGATTTATTGCTCTGTTCAGATCACAGCTTTATTCCCACTGCGTCCGCAAGATATCTTGATATGGTATCGGATATATTTGCGGTGGCGTGTCTGTCGGGTATCTCCACTATCAGCGGTGAGGTACGTGTCAGCTTATATTCCATGACCTTGTCGGTACACTGTTTGAGCGCCTTTTCGGTCATAAGCACCACACCCACTTCCTTCATCTCCATCGCCTTGTCCAAGGCGGCAGAGACCTCATCGGGGGTATGCACCACAGTACCCTCTATGCCCGTCAATCTCATACCCATCTGGGTATCAATATTATCGCTTATAAGATAAAATCTCATTTTATCAGCTCCGCTGTATCAGCCGCCAATTCCCGAGATTATAAGTATCGAGATAAGCAGACCGTAAAGTGCGATACCTTCGCCGAGAACGACGAAGATCAGCGATTTTACAAAGTTCTTGGGGTCCTCTGAGGTCGCGCCGATAGCCGCAGGTGCGCCTGCGCCCACTGCTATACCTGCACCGATACATGAAAGACCTACAGAAAGACCTGCTGCAAGGTAGCCGAGACCTGCGCCTGTTGAAAGCGCAGCTGCTGCGCTGCCCTCCTCAGTCGCCGCAGAAACGAAATTGCCTATCGGCACGATGATAGATGTGAGCATAACGCCTGCAAAGGTGCAAAGGTTGCCTATGAATGCCCCCTTGGGAGATCTTCCCGACTTTATCTTCTTTGCCATAAGTGCAAAGGGCACCAGCAGCAGAACTACAGCTGCAAGGGGAAGTAACATTAATTTCAGCATAACAAATTCCTCCGTTTTGATATAAGATGTAAGAGGTGAGAGGTAAGAGCTGCTTACGTCTGCCTCATAAAACTACTTTTTTTATTCGGCGTCAAGGTCAGCCGAGAATTTTACCGATATGGGTTCAAAGGGCTTGCCGTCGCTCTCGTAGAAGCGTGAGAATATCTCGTAGAATTCCAGCCTGATTATCTGGATAGCTACTATCATGCCCTCCATAGCCATAACGAACAGGTTGCCTATAACAAGAACTATGGGCTTGCCCACGGCAGATGCGCCCTCCATAAGGGTCATCACCACCAGCATCATGCCTGCGTGTGAGAGCACGAAGCCGCCCACTCTCAGGAAGGACATGGTGTTTGAAACATAGCTGAGCAGGAACTCAAACATCTCAAAGAAGTTCTCAACTATGAATCCCCCTACGGTCATATCCTCCTCGTCCTCGGAGAGCCGCCACTGCTTGTATTTCACCGCAGCCGCAAAGGGCACACGGCAGAAAATGCATATGAGCGGTATGACTATCAGGCAGAGCACAAAGGGTGTTGACATTATCTTGACGTCAAACATCATGGTGCCCACAACGCCTGCACAGACAGAGCCGTAAAAGACCAGACCCGCAATACCGTTGCAGCCGAACACTGCCTTTTCGATATCCTTTTCCTTAAAGCTTATGATTATATTGGTAAGCATTGATATGACTATCAGCGCAATGCCTATGCCCACGGCGGTTATCAGTATAAAATTGGTCTGCTTGAAAACTTTGAGGGGCAGAAAGTCAATGCCCAGATTTTCAAACACAGGGTCCAGCAGCTCCTCAAAACCGAATACCGAGCCGTAGAGGGTGCCGAATATCATACTTGAAAGTCCCACCCGTGAGACCATTCCCCCTGCTCTCTTATCAAATTTCTTCGCCACGAAGAAGCCGCCTAAGAAAAGCAGAAGTCCCTGACCAAGATCGCCGAACATTATACCGAACAAAACAGTATATGTCAGCGCCACAAAGCTTGTTGGGTTATAGCCGCCGTATTTAGGCAGACCGTACATCTCCACCAGCATACTGAAGGGTCTTGTGAGCCAGTTGTTTTTGAGCTTTGTAGGCGGTGTGCAGTAGGCGTCCGCATCAGGGGGCAGGTGGTCTACCAGCACCGAGTCCAGGTCCTCAAACAGCTTATCGAACCTTTCGCCCTCCTTATAGGGGATAAATCCCTTTATGTAGAACTTGCCCTTAACGCTGCCGACCTTTCTTCTCAGCTCAAAGATATCATACTTCTTCCTCAGCGCCGTAAAGACCTTTTTAACAGTCTCGCCGTGCTTTTTTGAAAGCTTGATTATCTCCTCGTTATATCTTGCAGTCTCCTTCTTCTTTTCGGATATCTGCTCCTCCAGCTTTTTCACCGCTTCATCGGCGTTGCCCTTTACATACTCAGGGATATCTATGCGCTCAAAATACATTGATTTGAAGATACTGTCAACTATCTCCTTATCGTTCTCTGCGCAGAAATACATTCCCCAGCAGTAATCCCTTGTGGTCTCAAAGGGCACAAAGAAGAATATCTGATCGTAATACTCCAGCTTCGCCAGATTATCAGCAGGCAGTCTGCCCACCCTCACGGCGGTATGCTTGCAGGAGAATATCTTCTCAAAATCGCTGTTAAGACCTTTAAGGTGATTTATCTGCACCACAGCCGCTTCCATGTCAGAGACGTCCGAGGCGCAGTCTATTTTCAGTCTGCTGTACTCGCTCAGCTCATTTTCAATATCCTCTGCCAGCTTTTCAAAATCATCGGGATGATATTTTTCATATCCGCTGCCGTCAGCCTCCTCCAGAGCTACCTCCATAGCCGCAGCCATTGCACTGAAGGCTTTCATCGGCTGCTCATAGGGGTTTTTCTCGTTAAGAAGCTTAACAGTGCTGTTCTGCTCTGACTTGAAAGCAGGCTCTATATGAAAACAGCCGCTGTCACAGCATCGGACCAGAGCTTCGTCCAGCTCGTCCATACTGCCGATGATGTTGACAAGCTCCATTCTTTCAATTCCCATATGATCTATCCTCTCCTTTCAAAGAAAGATATATCAAAGCGTTACCAGCTGCGACTCTATCACCGCAGGCTCAACGCCGTATCTGATACCTTCTATTATGCGTATTATATTGGCAGCCTCGATATCGCAAAGCTGCACAAAGGCGTAGACAGAAGCCGCTGCCGAGGTGCTGTTTGTGAGCACCGACCTCAGTCTTCTTATCTTGACGCTGTTTATCTTCACCTCGATATTATCCGTATCGGGTGAGTTTTTGCCGTAAGCCGTTTTATTTATCAGCTCCAGCATCTGTTCGCCGTCTTCGCTTTCGTATATCCTGTCCATAGTCCTTTTGCCTATGCCCGAGAATTTCAGCGAGCGCCTTTTTATCTCGTCAGCCGAATACCCAAAATAAGCCTTCATTCTGTAGGCATTTACGATATTGCGGCAGTCTATCTCTTTAAGTATCAGGCTTTTGAGCTCCTCCGCCGAGGACTTGTCAAAGCCCTTTTCAGCCTGCTCCAGCAGCCCGGCATAATAGTTGTTTCTCAGCCGCAGCTCACACTCGGTAAAGTCTGCCTTGCCGTCCTCTCTCAGCGGTACCTTTGAGAGCACCTTATAATACTGTGTGCCTTTAAGTATCTGCAAAAGCTCGCTGTAGGTCTCAGCCGCTGCGATATCCAGCACTCTGCTGCCCAGGTGTTTTATAAGATAGCCGGGAAGCTCAGGCAGCGCCGTTACCTCCAGCGATGAATTTATCTTGTTTATTGCCGAAAGAATGGTCATAACCTCATTCTTTCTCAGCAGAAAGCTGTAAAAAGGCTGCTTATCCAGCCCCTGGAATTTTATCACCCTTATATAGGTCTCAAAATTCTCTCTGCCTATGAGCTCCTCCAGATAACCTCGGTGTATGGTGTTGGGGTCGGTCTCTCTGAAAGCGTCCCTGAACCCGGGATGACGGGAAAGATATTCTGCTGCATCGGGCACGCTTTTTTTGCTCATCAGCTCTCTGTAATTATCAATAGTGAACATATCAGCATACATGGCTCTTATTTTAGCCGATGTAGCATTGGTGCTCTGCTTATCGAGCATAGGTGACCACCGCCCTTATCATTATAATAATAGACCCTCAGCGCTCCAGAACTGCGTCGAGTATCTCCTTTTCCCAGAGAGTGTGGTTCTTCTCATACAGCTCGTCAAACTCTTTGAGCTTTCGCTCCTCCTCGGCTTTCAGCTCTCTGTCCTTATCCTCGGTCTCTTTCTTCGAGGTCTCCTCGGCGTTCTGCCGATAATCGCCGATCTCTTTTTCAGCCTGTTCCTTTATCGAGGCTGCCTGCTTCTTGCTTTCATCAAGGAGCTTTAATCGCTTGTTTCTGGCGTTTTCAAGCTGTTCCTCAGCAAGTCTGTCGATCTCTAAGATCTCACTGATTATATCCATTGCCGATCACTTCCTCACAAATAATGACCAAAGGTCAATTTATCTTTTTCAAACTCAAATTAATTGTACAACTTTTTCTCAGAAATATCAAGCAAACGGACTTTTTTTCTCCAAATTTGCGCAAGCTGCACTATTTAGCCGATGACATTTCAGTTATTTTCTACATATAGTTTCAACAATTAAATATTGACATTCGGCAAATATAAGCTTTAGCATTCAGGCAAAAAATGTCCGCAGAGCGGACAAAATATAATGACCGCCTGCGGTGGTGATATATACACTTGACATATAAATTCGCCGCAGGCGAACCTTCTCTTGCTTCTTGCCTCTAGTTTCTTGCTTCTAGAGGTGCAGGTGGGGGAAATATAAAAACTTGCCTCTATTTGCCTACGCAGAATTTTGAGAATACCTCGTTGACCACTGCCTCGGTGGCTTTTTCACCCGTAAGCTCCAGCAGTGAATTTGCCGCTGAGTCTATCATTACGGTGACGGCGTCGAGGGTCGCTCCCATATCAAGGGCTTCAAGGGCAGCCGACAGGTGCTTGTGAGCGGCTTCGGCGCAAGCCTTCTGCCTTTCGTTGGCAAACACGGTGCTGTCGGGGTCGTAGTCACCAAGGCTGAAAAGCCCCTCCACCGCCGCTCTGACCTTGTCCCTGTCCCCGTCGTTCTTAGCTGATATCTGCACGATGTTTCGGCTGTATCCGTAAAGATCCTCTGCGCTGACGGCAGCTTCAAGGTCTGATTTATTGAGTATTATCAGCGTTTTCTTGCCAAGGCTCTTAACAAGCTCCAGCAGCTCTATATCCTCATCATCAAGGGGAGATGAGGTATCGAACACCTCCATCACCAGCATACAGCCTTCAAGCTTTTTTCTGGCTATCTCAACGCCTATTTTCTCCACCCTGTCGTCGGTGTCGCGTATGCCTGCGGTGTCTGACAGCTTTAGCATGAGCTCCCCCAGCTTTGCGGTCTCCTCTATAACATCTCTTGTAGTTCCCGCAATGTCGGTGACTATGGAGCGGTCGTAGCCCAGCAGCATATTCATAAGGGTTGATTTGCCCACGTTGGGCTTGCCTGCAATGCAGGTATCTATGCCGTTTTTAAGCAGCATTCCGTTGTCATAGTCGGCAAGTATCTTACCCGTAACGGCTATGGCGGCTCTCAGGCTGTCTCTCAGGGCGTCCTCCTCCACCTCGGGCAGGTCGTCCTCGGGATAATCCACCCAGGCGGCAAGCTCCCCCAGGATTTTAATGAGCCTGTCGCTGACTGCGTGAATGCGCCCGAAAAGTCTGCCCTCTCTGGTAAGGTTAGCCGACGCCAGGGCATACTCCCCCTGGGCTGATATGGTGTCCATGACCGCCTCTGCCTGCGTAAGGCTCAGCTTGCCGTTTAGCAGCGCACGCTTGGTGAACTCGCCCCTTTGAGCAGGCTGTGCGCCATTATCTATGCAGAGCCTGAGCACCTTTTTGGTGACATATATCCCCCCGTGGCAGGATATCTCGCAGACATTCTCCCCCGTATATGACCTGGGCGCCCTGAACACGGTGAGCACGCCGTCGTCCACCGTTCTGCCCCCGCTGTCCTTTATACTTCCGTAGGCGCAGGTGTAGCCCTGCATTTTCTCAACGCTTTCACAGGTGGTGGGATAAAACACCTTAGCGGCAATGCTCACCGCATTCTCGCCGCTTATCCTTATCACCGAGATACCGCCCTCGGCAATGGGGGTAGATATTGCACATATATCGGACATTGTAAAACACGACCCTTTCAGAAATCATAATATTGATCTAATTATACCATAAATACCTTTTTAAGTAAAGCTTGCCCCTCGACTTCTTATACATTATCTCTAAAAAATCTCAAAAAGGGGTTTATTTTTTTTGAAATATGTAGTATAATGTAAGAAGCTGGGCAGCAGATTTTCAAACAGAGTTTGAAAAGAAGTCTATGACATCTGATAAACGGAGGTAAAAATAATGGCTAACAAGTATTCGGTAACAGTGTGCGGAAAAAACTATACGCTTTCAAGCGAGGACAGCAAGGAGTATACTGCAAAGCTGGCAGAGATACTGGACAAAAGGATAAGGAACATGAAAACCAGATTTTCAAGCCTTTCCATAACCGACTGTGCTGTGCTCACAGCTCTTGACTGCATGGACGAGCTGGCTAAGGCAAACCAGAATATCGACAATATCCGCTCGCAGATAAAAGACTATGTGGATGACGCCAACAGGGCAAGGGGTCAGGCTAACGCTTCTCAGCGTGAGATAAAGGCGCTGGAGGAGAAGATAGCTGCCCTTGAAAAGGAGCTCAAAGAGCGCACCAGCTATGCAGCAGGCGGAGCTGAGGAAACTCCCATGAGTGCAAGGGATATACTCTCGCAGGATATCGAGCAGGCAATATCAAAGCCTGTGGATAATTTAAACAAGGCACCAAACGGCAGTGCCCAGCGCAGATAATGACCGAGATACTTGCGCCCTGCGGCTCCCCCGAGGTGCTGACGGCGGTGCTGAGAGCAGGCTGTGACGGGGTATATCTCGGGGGTGAGAGCTTTTCGGCAAGGCAGAACGCTGTTAATTTCTCAGACGGGGAGATAGAGCGTGCGGTGTATGAATGCCACAAAAGGGGCGTTAAGCTCTACCGCACCATTAACACCATAGTGTTTGACGAACAGCTGGATCAGCTTCTGGCGGCGGTGAAGCACTCGGCAGAGGTTGGTGTTGACGGGCTTATCACCCAGGACCCGGCTCTGGTGGAGGCGGTAAAGGCTTGCTGCCCTGAGCTGCCCATACACGCTTCTACCCAGATGACGGTACACACTGCCGACGGCGTGGATATGACCAAGCGCCTTGGCTTCAAACGGACGGTGCTAGCAAGGGAACTCCCCCTTGATATCATAAGGGAGCTTTCAAGCCGTGGTATCGAGACAGAGGTGTTTATACACGGGGCTTTGTGTATGTCGGTATCGGGGCAGTGCTACATGAGCGCAGTGGTGGGCTCACGCAGTGCCAACAGGGGCTTGTGCGCACAGGCTTGCAGGCTGCCCTGCTCGGCGGTGAGCGGCAGAAAGGACAGGTACGATCTTTCGCTGAAAGACCTGTCGGGGCTGGACTATGCGCCTGCGCTGCGTGATGCTGGTGTGGCTTCGCTAAAGATAGAGGGCAGAATGAAGCGCCCCGAATACGGCGCTATGGCGGTAGACTGCTGCAAAAAGGCGCTTGACGGTGAGAGCTACGACAGGCAGACCCTTGCGGACGTTTTTTCAAGGGGCGGCTTTACCGACGGCTATCTCACCCACAGGCTGGGGAGAGATATGTTCGGCTTTCGCAGCAGAGATGATGTACAGGCAAGCGCAAAGGCTCTGCCCAAGATACACGAGCTTTACCGCAGCGAGGACAAGCGCAGCAGTGTGAATTTTGCGCTTAAAATAAAAAGCGGTGAGCCTGCCCTGCTGACCGCCTGTGATGATAACGGCATAACTGTAAGTGTGTCGGGCGATATCCCCCAGCCCTCGGTGAGCCGCCCTGCTGACAGTCAGTCGGCGGTAAAGCAGCTATCAAAGCTGGGTGACACCATATACACCCTTGGCAAGGCAGACTGCGACATCGGCGAGGGTCTGTTTATAAGCCCATCGGCGCTGAACGCTATGAGGAGAGAGGTCTGCGCTGCCCTTGATAAAAAAAGGGCGCAGGCTAACACTCACAGGGCTGAGTTTGTATACAAAGACCTGCTTGATTTTGAAGAGGCACCCGAAAGCGGCTCTGCGCCCACCATAAGGGTGAGCATAAGCCGTCCCCAGCAGCTGGGGGGCATTGACCCTGACCAGGTGGAGCTATGCGCTGTGCCGCTGAGATATGCTGTGGGGGCGGCGGAGAGCTTTGATATCGAAAAGCTGGCGGTGCTCATGCCGAGGTTCACCTTTGATGAAGCTGCGCAGAAGGAGCAGCTAAAGTTGGCGAGGGCGGCAGGTATCAAAAAGATGTACGCTTCAAACATTGCTCACATAAAGGCGGCTGAGGAGCTTGGCTTTGAGCTGCACCTTGACTATGGGTTCAATCTGTCAAACTCGGCGGCGCTCAACGCTGTTAAAAAGCTGGGCGCTAAGGACGCCGTTGTATCATTTGAGCTGAAAGCGCCGCAGATAGGCAGGCTGAAAAAGCCCCTGCCCATTGGTATTTTCGCCTACGGCAGGCTGCCGCTTATGCTTACGGTCAACTGCCCCATATCGCAGGCAGTGGGCTGCAAAAACTGCAAAAAACAGCTTTGCGACCGCACAGGCAGGGTATTCAAGGTAAGGTGCTCAAAGAGCGAGGGTTATGTTGAGGTATTAAACAGTGATGTGCTGTATCTTGCTGACAGGCTGGGAGAATTTTCGGGCATAAGCTTTTTACAGCTCTGCTTCACCGATGAGGGCAGTGATGAGGTAAGGCGCATTATCGGCGAGTACGAGCGTGGTTCGGCTGCGCCCCGTGGTATCACAAGAGGATTATATTTCAGAGGAGTTTTATAGATGAAGTTACTGATAAAAAAGCTGAGAGAAAATGCGGAGGTACCCAAAAGGCAGACCCCCTACAGCGCAGGCTACGACCTTTGCGCTTGTCTTGACCAGCCGCTGGTGATAAGGTCGGGTGAGGTCGCCAAGATACCCACAGGCATTTCCGCCGAGATGGAGGGCAGCAGAGATGTGGTGCTGCTTATTTACGCCAGAAGCTCTTTAGCGACAAAGCTGGGCATTGCCCCTGCAAACTGCGTGGGCGTTGTTGACTGGGACTATCGGGGCGAGATAATTGTTGCCCTGAAAAACTCAGGCTCTGCCGATTTTACGGTCAGCCACGGTGACAGGATAGCTCAGCTGGTCATCACCCCCGTTCTCACCCCCGAGGTTGAGCTGCGCGGTGAACTCTCCGACACTATCCGGGGTGCCGGCGGCTTTGGTTCGACAGGCTAGTTTGTGCCCTGAGCTGGGTGGCTCTGCCCTGCTAGTCGCTATGTTTGAGCCTTGATAAATTCACTTTGTGCGGTTTATCAACATAGTTGTAAAAACCGGCTTTTTGCCTTGAATACTAACTTTGAAAAACTATCAAAGATTGATAGTTACAGACTGTTTCAAAAACCAAATATCAAAAAGGTTTCGGGTCAAGCCCTTTCCTCAAAAGGGCTTGCAGGTCCAGGGCAGCGCCCTGGTCGCCGCCGCAGCGGCGAAACTCCCCTTTCCGGAGGGCGCTCCGAAAAGGGGGTATTTCCCCCACCTGTCCCTCTAGAAGCAAGAAACCAGAGGCAAGAAGCAAGAGTCCTCTTTTCAGACTTTGTTTGTTTGGAAAATTTCTTGCCTCTTGCTTCTTACCTCTTGCCTCTAGTGGCTGGGGGTGCTTTCGTGGTATCTAGGGTGTGTTGATGGCTGCGCCAACCTTGTAAACGAGTTATTGTGCGGTTTATCGTATAATTTGGAGAACCATTTTCTTGCCTCTTGCTTCTTACCTCTTGCCTCTAATAGCTGAGGGCTGCCCCTAATTCAAGGCACAAACCATGTTTTTCGATGAAAAGGCAAAAAAGAATTTCTTCCTTCTTACCTCTTACACCTTAATATCTAAAAATCTAAAAGCGCAGGTCAGAATTACTTGACCTGCGCTTTTTTGATCATCAGTTTACAATGATATTTGCTGTCGGGTCCTCATAGTCTGCTATGGTGACTACCGCTGCCGACTTTGATGACTTCTTGCTGCTCTTGCCGAATATCTGGTCTTTGAAGAGGACGAAAACGTCCACAAGAATAACAGCTATGATAGCGATTATAAGAATGATCGGCACGATATTGCTTGCGCTCTTTCCCGGTACAACGCCGTTATCGGGGATATTGTCCTGGGGGAAGTCGTTTGCAGGCATACCGTTATTCTGGGGATATCCTCCCATCATACCGCCCTGGGGCAGGTTGTTCTGGGGCATACCGCCCATACCCTGCTGGGGCTGTGCCACTCTGTTGCCCTCAGGTGTCAGCACTGTATTCTGCTGGGGCTGCGCACCGCCTGCCGAATACATATTCATTGGCGACTGCTGCTGAGCCATAGGGTCATTGACAACAGGTGTTGCTGCCACGTTAGGCGTCTGCATACCCTGCATACCGCCCATACCGCCGATGGAGTCCATCTGGGGCTGCTGCACGGGCTGGGGCTGCTGCACAGGCTGGGGTGCAGGTCTTGGCGGCTCCTGTCCGGGCATATAAAGGCTGTCCATAGTGGGCATATCGGTAGTAACAGGCTGGCTGCTGCCCATAAGCATCTCGTCGGTGATAACAGGTATCTGTATCTCGTCCATAGAAGGATTTTTCAGCTCTTCCTTCTTTTTCTCCAGCTGCTCCTGCGCAGTGGTGTCATTTGCTTCGCCCCCTACGGGAGTTCCGCATATTTTACATCTTCTGGTGTTTTCAAACAGAGTATTTCCGCAAACAGGGCACATTTTCTGCTTGACTATAACAGGCAGTCTGCCTCCGCAGGAATTACAGAATTTTTCTCCCTCTCTGTAAGGGAGACCACAGGTTGGACAATCTGGCATTGTAAGCGTCCCCTTTCATGTTTTTGATCTTTATCAATAGATAGAATCGGGTGTATCACCCATTGTGAGCTTCCAGCCGTCGCTTGTTTTTATAACGGTGACAGTCTGTGTATCAACGTTCTTATCCTCAGAACCGCTGTAGGTGAATGCTACCTTGAGCTCATAGCCGTCCTTGATAGCGTCCTTAACTCCCAGCAGGCTCATCCACTGGTTCACTGTTTCGATATCGCTCTTTTTGAGCTTTTCTTTGCTGAGTATCTCATAAGTACACTTGGCACCCTTGCCGTAGTCCTCCTCGAACTCTTCGTGAAGGTCCTTGGCGTCCTCGGCATACTCGGTCGCCGATTTCTTATCAGCCAGCACTGAGTCTACCTCATATACACACGCCTGATAAGCCTTGCCGTTGCCCTTCTCCAGCACCTTTACGTAGTTATCCAGCGGGTCCTTATAGCTGCTGCCGAAGATTATCGAAAGCAGGATTATCAGCACGATGACCAGCACAAGCACGCCGCCGCAAACAAAAAGCACCTTTTTATCGGGCATTTTAAACTTTTTAGCAGGTACAGCGCCGCCAAAGCCGGGCTGTCCGTAGTTCATCTGGGGCTGTCCGTACTGCTGCGGCTGACCGAACTGCTGGGGCTGACCGTAATTCATCTGAGGCTGACCGCCGAAGCCCTGCTGGGGCTGACCAAAGCCGGGCTGCTGCGGCTGACCGCCCTGGGGCTGAGGTGTTCCGCAGCTTGGGCAGAAGCCCATATCGTCCTGCATCTGCGCGCCGCAGGAGATACAAATCTTTGCCATAATACATTTCTCCAATCATATATACTTAACTCGGTTAAACAGTCCCCTGCAATAACGGGACTATTTTATTTAATAATATACTATTTTTGCAAATTTGTCAAGAGATTTTTAATAATTTATGCACATCACAGGCAAGAAATTATAGGGTATCAGTTCGTTTTCACAGCTTTTGGCAATTTTTGCGCTATGGCTTTAGTATAAACCGCCACTGCTTATCAATATCCTCACGGCTGGCATAGTTTATGCCCACCCGTTTATCGGTGACATACCTGCAGGGCTTGCCGTCGTCCTCTATCCAGAGCTTATGGCTGTGTACAAACGAAGCCTTGTTGAGCTCCCCCGTTATGCCCATAGCCTTTGTGAGCTTTGCAGGTCCCGTATACCCCTCGCCTGCCCTGAAAAGCACCCCCTGGGGCTGGTCCTTTTCGCCTGTTACCACGTTAAGCAGCCAGTGCATACCGTAGCACAGGTAGATGTAAGCTATGCCGCTCTCCCCGTAAAGCGTTTCTGTCCTGGGAGTTCTGCCCTTGTGGGCATGGCAGGCAGTGTCCTCCTCGCCGCAGTAAGCTTCCGTCTCGGTTATGCGCACCCTCACCTCTCTGCCGCCTAAATCAGTCACCAGCACCTTGCCCACCAGCTCGGGTGCGACCTCTAAACAGTCCCTGTGAAAAAAGCTATCGCCCAGCCGCTTTGCACTCATGTTCTTCACCTCAACTATGATTTTACCACGGCGCATACACAACTGTCAATAGTTATCCTGCGGTTTGTCTGGTTTATCTTATTTTGAGCGCTGCTTACTGGGGATGACCCTTTTTCAAAAGGGTCATCCCCCAATGGGCAATGAGCAAAGCTAAACTATATCCGTCTCTGTAACAGGAAGCTTTCTTAGTGTAAAATGATTGTAGGCAAGCTGCTTACTACTGTAGGCACACCAATACATCATTTTACAGGGTTGGCGCAGCCATCAAACTTCTAGCAGTCACAAAAGCGCCCCCTCCCCTCCGGGGAGGACTCGGAATTTTGCCGTTATCACAAAAGTGCGGAAGGTGGGGGAAATACCCCGTCCGGTGAGGGCAGCTTTTTTTAGCTTGACTTTACGGTAAAAATATGGTATCATATAATAGTATAAGTATGAAAAGATAAGATCGTATAAATATGCGGTATTTCGGCATAAGTCGGGGTATCCTGCGTGGTGAGGTCGGTTTATGGTAAGTAAAATGAACAGGGCTGTCGTGTGTGCGGTCATGGCGGCGGTGCTTTTAACGGGCTGCGGCAAGGCTGAGGAAAGCAAGGACAGCTCATCAAAAAAAGGCAGCAGTGAGGCAGAAAGCTCATCGACGGCTGAGACCGAGAGCGATGGAAATAACTACAGTATCGAGCAGGAGATAAAGCCTGTTTTTGATGAGATAATAGTAAACCCTGAGGTGGAGGAGGCTGTTGAAAAGGCTGAACCCCAGCAGGTGAACGTTGAGGGCTACTACAGCTTTCAGTGGGAGAACTTCGGCGAGGTCTACTCAAACGAGGAGCTGGAAAACTGCTTTGACAGGCTGGAGGAAATAATCAACAATTCCTATTTTGACCTGGCTTTTTCCTATCAGAACGCCGAAACAGGGGCTTATGTGGGCTATAACAGGTATGAGGAGTTCATGACCTGCAGCACCATAAAGGCGCCGTATATAAAATCTATACTGGCAGACGGCGCAAATCTGGCGGAGATAATAACCCGTGATAAATACTGGCCCGGCGATCAGGACGATGACGACTATGTGGCACGTATGGCAGACGGCACAGAGTTCACCGCCAAGGAGCTTATGGAGTATGCCATAAGAAAGTCGGATAATACAGCTTATTATCTGCTGGAGGACAAGTTCGGCTATATGGGCTTCAACAATAACCTGGCTAATATCGGCGCAAATTACAGGCTGGGGGATACCTGGATATTCACCTATTCCACCGCCGATGATATGCTCAAAAGCTATCTCGATATCTATGACTATGCCGAAAAGGACGAAAGAGGTCAGTGGCTGGTGGACCTTATGAGCTCCACCGAGCTGGATATACAGATAAGCCAGGCGCTGGGCGGCAAGTATAAGGTGGCGCACAAATACGGCTCCGAGTTCAACGAGAGCGTTTTTAACGACTGCGCCATAGTCTATGCCGACTCGCCCTTTGTGCTGTGCATAATGACCAACCAGATGCCCGAGACCGAGGAGAGCTGCAAGGTCTTTAAAGAGCTTGCGGTGGTGTTTGATGATATCAATTCACTTCTGGCAGTGCAGTAGTATCGACATAAGGAGGATAATATGGGACTTTTAGATAAAGTAAAGGATTTTCTTGACGACGGCAAGATAAACGGCTCGGTAAACAGCGGCGAAAAGCCCGAGCCAAAGCAGGCAGCCCCCGCAGCACAGCCTGCGCCCAAGCCCGTGCAGCAGCAAAAGCCTGCCGAGGAAACGCTGCCGCCTGACAGACCGATATCCGTCACATTCGGCTCCCCCTCGCCTGTGCCTTACAGAAGCGAGGACAGGTCGGTATTTCTTAGATATGCAGGCACCGCTGAGGTAGTGCCGCTGAAGGAGGGCTATACTCTCAGCAATTTGGGGACTATAGTCAGAAGCAATTTGGTAAGCCTTATGAATGTTGCTTTGGCTAATGCCTCGGCAAAGGGTATCGCCATTGAGAAACTGCCGGCACATTTTCGTGATATCGAGCAGGAGGTACTGCTGGGATTTGAGAAAGACGACCTTAAGCTTATCAATGTACGCCTTGTGAACATAGCATAGACCAACTAGCGAAAGGATAAAACGATGGGACTTTTTGATAAAGTGAAGGATTTTCTTGACGACGGCAAGATAAACGGCTCGGTAAACAAGACCGAGACCGATAATAAGCCCCAAGCGGAGGTTAAAGCCGACGCTGCGGCAGTAAAAAACGTGAAACCTAAAAGCTTCAAGCTGGATATAACAAAGCCCTATGACGACCCTGTCAGCGGTAAAACGGTGACGGTCGCAGTAAGGGGCACAGTTACCTATAAGCTGCTTGAAAACAATACCGAGGACAACGCAAGGCAGCTTGTCAGCCAGACCCTTGATATACTGCTGAAAGACCGTGCAAAGGCAGGCTGTGCAGCAGGTGAGCTTTCGGCGCAGAAGGAAGAGTTTTCTATGGCGATAAGGGGCAGGGTGCAGACGGACCTTAATAACGGCTATATCGGCGTGAGCTTTAGTAATATAACAGCAGAATGATTTTATGGAGGTAAAAATATGAGTGAATACAAGGTATATTCGGTACATATGGGCAAGGCAAAGTGCGCTGTCGATCTGGGCGACGGCTCTGAGAGAGGTGAGTATGTTAATCAGGACTACATACTGCACAAGCTGGGCAGACCCCACAGAAGCATAAGCCTTATGTACTGCTATTATCCGCTGGATAAGGAGTTCCCCGGCAGGATATCTGAGGTGATGAAGGACGCTGACGTCAAGTTCCAGTGGGATTATCCCTATGATGACTATTTCACATACAAGGGCGGTCTTGAGGGCAACAGAGAGGGCGAGCCCTTTACCTGCATGAGAGATGTAAGACGCCACGGTCAGGACGTTACCCTGACCCTCACCGTTGACCCCAACGTGTCTGACGAGCAGCTTATCGCCATTGCCGAGGACTTAAAGACCTTCGGCAGAGTTTTCCTGAGAGTCAACCATGAGGCTACGGGCGACTGGTTCTCATTCACAAAGAGAACTACCTATCAGGGCGTTGCAGATTTTTACTGCCGCTTCAATAAGATACTTAAAGAGTATGCTCCCAACGTTCAGACAGTTTTGTGCATAGGCGGCATAGAGGACCCCAATGCCACCGAGATAATCATGGAGAAGGAGTTCTCACAGGCTGTCAAGGAGACTGATATATGGAGCGTTGACAAGTATATGGCGCTGCACTGGGGCTGGCCCTTTGATGTGGCACTTAAGGACAGCGAGAACAGAAGCTTTAAGAGAGATACGGTGGAGAACACCTATGACCTCACCAAGAAGAGCTATGAGCGCTTTAAGGTGATAAACGGCGGCGAAAGCAAGCCTATGGTCATGAGCGAGTTCAATGCCGACGGCGATGTTACAGGCGCTTACGACCAGGCTGTTATGGTGAAGGAGTTCTGCGACAAGCTGAAAGCTGACCCCGACGACTGGTTCTCGGGCTTTACCTTCTATCAGTTCAGAGACAGGGGCAGGCTGGGTCTTGAGATAGAGGACCCCAACTACCCCGACTGCGGTATCGAGCAGCCTGTGCTGGGCACTTATAAGGAGATAATCCACGACGAGTTCTTCAAGCCCGAGATGACAAAGGGCGGCGAGGTAAGCTTCCCCGTAAAGCTCAGGTGGGGCAATTCCGAGGACGCTGAGGGTCTGGAGATACCGATACACTTTGACTCAAACCCACACTACTGTGAGGTAACGTTTGATGATGAAAGCAACCTTATGCTGGAGATAAACGGCAAGTGGTTCTATAAGTCTCCCAAGGCTAAGACCATCGACCTCATGAGCGCATTCTATGAGAAGCCCCTGGAGGGTGAGGCAGAGCTCACACTGAGGATATTTGCTCCCCCTGCAAGCGGCGAGAATGACCTTAGTATCGAGGACGGTCTTTACAACACCTACCAGACTATCGAAAAGCTGCCGAATATCAGAGTAGAGTTCGAGCCTGTTGAGAAATAAGGCAGCAATCCAACCAAAGGAAGTAATTTTATGGCTAATGATAACAAAAGGCTGACCGAGGAGGAGGAGCAGAGCATTGCCCTGAAAAACTCGGGCGTCACCATAGCGGTGAACATACTGCTGAGTATTTTCAAGCTGGCAGTGGGCATAATAGGCAGGTCTGCTGCAATGGCGGCAGATGCGGTACACTCATTCTCCGACGTATTTTCTACCGTAATAGTGGTAATGGGCTTCAAGCGCATTCAGAGCAAGGGCAGCGACAAGGCTGAAAATGCAGCAGGCATAGTGTTCTCGGCAGTGCTGGGCATAGCAGGCATTTGCATAGGCTGGTTCGCAGTCAAGGATATATCCGGCGGCTTTACAGGCTGGATAAGCGTGCCTGCCAAGATAGTCCTCATAGCTGCGGTCGTATCGGTGGTGGTCAAGGAAGCCATGTTCTGGTACACCAGAGCTGCTGCAAAGAAAACAGACAGCGAAGCCCTTATGGCTGACGCATGGCACCACCGTGCAGACGCATTCTCCTCAGTGGGAAGCTTTGCAGGCGTGCTGATGGCAAGGCTGGGCTACCCCGTTATGGACAGCGTAGCAGCCCTGATAATCTGCCTTTTCGTGCTCAAAGCTGCCTTTGACCTGTTTATGGAGGCACTTGACAAGATAAACAACAAGGAGCTGGGCGAGCAGACTGTAGAGGTGCTCAAAAAACTGGTAATGCAGGACGAGCGCATTATAAGGGTAGACGAGCTGGACGGTAGAGTATCGGGCTCAAGGTGCGTTATAGACATCGAGGTCAGCGCCGACGGCAGCATGACCTTGTTTGAAGCAAACGAGATATCCGAGTCGATACACGACAGGATAGACAAGGTATTCCCCCAGGTAGACCGCTGCATGGTCAGGGTAATGCCCGAAAAGGTCGAGGATAATTCATAATTTATAATTCATAATTCATAATTATTGTATCGCCTGCGGCGATGATCTTTAAACTAAAAATATTAATGCCTTTCCCCACGATTATCGGGGAAAGGCATTGTTTTTTCACTGAGTTTTTCTTTCTTCTGACAGGTGCAGCTCCATTCTATGCACGCCGCCCGAATGGGCAGCCGTGAGCGAAGCGAACACCATAATTATGAATTATGAATTATAAATTATGAATTAAGATCAGTCCTCTCCCAGCTTCAGAGCCTTGGAGATGTTTATCTTGCTTATGAGCCTGCCCAGCACTATGAAGGCTGCCAGCAGCATTGCGCCTATAACTGCGTAAAGCTTCAGATAGTCGCTTCTTTCGGGTATCACCGCAAACTCGGGCACCTGGCTGCTTGCGTCAAGAACGCTCTGGAACAGCGGAACGAACAGCTCGCTGGTCAAGCCGCCTATGAAAATGGCTGCAAGTATGGCAACGCCCGATACAAGTATCTGCTCGTATACTATCATGGCGATGATCTCACGGTATTTCATGCCCATCGCCCTTAAAATACCAAACTGCAGGGTCCTGCTCTTTATCGAGAGTATCCAGTAGATCAGAAAACCGATTATGCACATTATCATTATGGTGATAAAGCCCAGCGTCAGCGCACCGTTCATGCCCTGCAGCATGGGGTCGTTTTTCTTGTCGATAATGTTCTGCTTGACCGATGTTAGCCCCGTTACCTCTATCTTTGCCGCAGCTACTGAGTCGTAAAAGCTCTGCACCGTAACGTCATCGTCCAGGTCTATCCATACCTGGTAGGGCTCCATGTTGGTCTGAACGTTCACATAGTCAAAGTTCATCACCGCAAAGTCCATATATGTGCCGTCAGAAGCCTCGGCGTAGGGGTTGAGCCCGGGCCAGTAGTCGGCAAATGCCAGCACCGTCACATCAAAGGGGTCGTTAGCGCCCCACTCGCACTCCACCGTGTCCCCAAGCTCCAAGCCGTAGTCCTTGAAGCTTGATGAAAGTATAACGCCCGGGGTGTATTCAGCCAGCGCCGAAAGATAGTTGTTTATGTGTACAGGCAGCAGCCTTTCCTCAAACCGGCAGACCTTTGCAAATTCCGCAGGTCTTACGGTCATCAGCTGCACGTTCTTGTCGGTGTTCGATGAACCTGCGCCTGTGTCCTGGTCTAAGAAGTAGTCTCTTCGCCTGTCGTCTGTGTCCTCGCTTTTGGTCTTTGCTGATTTTTTAACAACGTTCATCTTGCCGCTTTTAAGGGTAACGCCGTCCTTGCGGAATACCTTTGCCGCAGCGTTGACTCCTTCAAGCTTTTCATACTTTTCAAAAACAGGCTCGGTGTAGGTGACTACTGTTTCGGTGTCCTCTTCTTCCTCCTCCGCGGCAGCCTGTGCCGCAGCACCGCCGCCGGTGGGGTCAGTGGGACCGCTTTGCTGCGCCTGCTCTATCTTGCTTGAATACCATTCCTCGGTGAGCACAATATCGCAGCCTGCTGCATAATATGAGGTCTCCTCGGCATTGCGGTTGAGAGCCCTTGCGGTGTTTGCAAAGAACACGCCCAGCGATACCGTCAGCACTAAAAACAGCATGAGAAATCTCTCTCTGCCCGTCACCGACCTGCCTATGTTTGTCAGCGAAACATACTGCGCAGGGGACCAGAAGCGCTTGCCCAGCCTGCTTATCAGCCTTATTACAAAGGGGTATATCCTTATAAGGAAAAGCCCCAGACCCAGTATAAAGGCGGTCGAGGATATGAACATTAAGGGGTTCACCGTGGCGGTGGTGTCTGTTAAGCCCTGCTCGATAAGCATTTGCTGGGTGCGGTTGTAGTAGTAGAGCCATGCCGCAGCGCCGCCTGCTAAAATAACGTCCAGCCCCACCTTTTCCCACAGGGCGAGCTTTTTCTTTTTAGCCTTAGCCTGCTTGTGCTCCACAATAGTGGTCTTTGAAGCAGGGATTATAGGCACAAGGGTGGTCACAAAGAACACCAGCACCGCAGCCGCAGCATATAAAAAAGCCTGCAATGTCAGGTGTACAGGCAGCGAGCGCCTGTTTACAAACTCTAAAAATCCGTTTGAGGCTCCCAGTATCCTGCAAAGCCCCAGCCCTGCAAAGGGTCCCACCAGGGCGGTTATCACGCCCAGCACCAGAGACTCCAAAGCATAAATGCCAAGTATCTGCTTGCTGCTGGCGCCTCGGCTCTTGAAAACGGCTATCTCGTTTTTCTCCTGCTCGATATTCAGCTTTGATACCATGAACAGGTAGAAGATTATCATAAGTATCACAGGTATCTGCAAAAGCCACAGCAGCAGCGTCAGCTGTGATGACCTGACTGCGTATTCCGACAAAATATCCTTTGCAGGCAGCGAAAAGCCTATGCTCTTCGTCCTGTAATAGTCCTTCTGCTTGGCGAAGATACCGTCTATCTTGTCAAGCTCGCTCATATTCATATTTGTGTAGTCGATAAAATAGTTATATGAGCACTTGCTGGCGTTTACAGCCCCTGTTGGTATCATATCATCGAGCATGGTATCAAAATCGGTGAAAACGGTGGCGGTGTATTCATCGTCGATACCCTCCGCCCAGAAGTGGTCGTTTTCGTCCTTAACGTCCAGCTGACCGACTATCTCTATCTTTACCGAGCGGCTGTTGTCAAAAACATTTGCTATCTCATAAACGGTGTTGAGCGCAAGCCCGTTGGTTTTAAGGGATTTTTCGGTAGCCATGCACTCATATACACCGTCAGCCCTTTTGCCTGTTTCGGGCATTCTGCCGTTTACAGCTACCGAATGCTCCCAGATATCCGACATTCCGCCTATGGTCAGCCTTGCAGGTGACTCGCCCTCCTCAATAGAAAAGGACTTGCAGTAGAGATAGGTGTCAAGAATGACCTTTTTGCTGCCCAGTGAGGGCATATCCATCTCTTCAAACTTTTTGTCAACAACGGATATATATTCTCTTATATCCTTTTGCTGCGACTGCGCAGCCAGTCCGCTCTTTATACTGCGTGAGGTATTGTAAGCCCCGGGGAATATCATGTATTCCTCCTGAAAAGCCTCCATATCCTTAGTCAGCATACGCTGCAGCGAAGCGTTCATATATATAGGTATGGTGCTCATCATGGCAGACGCCATTATAAAACCGATAAGCAGGCAGAACACCATCCATTTTGTATTCCGCATTTTGCGAAGCAGCAAAGTAAACATCTATTTCTCCTTCATTAAGAGGTCCGGCACTGATACCGCCCGGGGCGATAAGTTTTTAAAATTATTTGAGTATCAGCTCGTCGCCCTCGCTTATGCCCGAGATTATCTCTGACTGTGAGCCTGTTTCAAGCCCTATCTCCACGGTAACAGGCACCTTTTCACTGCCCTTCAGCACGTATACCACCTTTTCGCCGTCTACCTTTTTGATAAGGTTGTTGGATATGACCACAGCGTCAGTCACCTTATCCAGCACCAGTATCACATCTGCCAGCTGTCCCACAGCGTCAACAGGCACGGTGCCCGAAAAATGCACGTATATGGTGTCGCTCTCATAGGCTATGCCCGTTTCGTCGGCAGCTTCATGGCTCGCCTGCTCCTCCGCCTGATACTCCGCAAGGGCAGTGGGGTCCATAAATACCTCGCCGTCGTAGTAGTTCTCATTTATGCGTATCTGCACAGCCGTGCCCACAGGGAACTTGGTCAGGTCCTCGGGCTTGACCGCAATGTAAAGCGCAGAGGTGTCGATCACCGAGGCTATGGTCTGCCCGGGGTTGACGTTATCGCCCACACGCACATCGGCTATTGATGACACCACGCCGTCAATGGGTGAGCGCAGCACCGAAGCCTCCTTCTGCTCGTTGAGCTTGTTCAGCTCACGCTCCATAAGCTGAACATCAACATAGGCATAGTCGATCTGCGCCTGAGTTCCGCCGCTTTCATATATCATATCAACATTCAGCTTCGCCTTTTTTATGTTGAGCTCCATCTCGGCAATGCGGTCATCAAGCTCATAGGTGTCCAGCGCACATATGGGGTCCCCCTCACTGACGCTGTCCCCCGAGCGCACATAGAACTCGGAGATAACTCCGCTCTGCTTCTCGTATGACAGACTGTACTGCCGCTCAGCCGTGACCGTGCCTGTGGCAACTATCTTTTTTTCAAGGTCTTTCTTTTTTGCGGTAACGGTGGTGTAGCTTACATCGCTCGCCTTTACCGCAGGCGGTACCGCCGCCTCCTCCTCATCAGGCAGAAGATAACAGCCCGATGTGAACACCATGCCCATGCAGACCGCCAAAGCAGCCGCCCGCCTTATGATAAGCTCTTTCATTATCGTAACTCCTAAAGTGATATGCAATAGTTAACAACGTTATACATTAATAAGTATAGCAAATTTTCAAGCATTTTTCTATGTTCACTTAAACAAAATTACACCCCGTTTTCACAGCAATATGCACAATGCCGGCAGCTGACCCCGGGGTTTGTTGGGGTTATCCTGCTTCGTGCGCTGCTAGTCGCTAGATAATCAGAGAGCTAGTGGCTAGAAATTAACTATCAAATTATTATATGTTAATTGTGAAGGGTCAACCTTGTAAACGAGTTATTGTGCGTTTTACCGCATAATTTGGTTAGGCGTTTTCTTACCTCTTACTTCTTACATCTTACCTCTAAACACTAGCGACCAGCAGCACAGCTTTTGCAGAAATAAAAATACCCCTTTCTCCGCCTGGGGTGGGGAAAGG
Source organism: uncultured Ruminococcus sp. (assembly GCA_937894495.1). Lineage (GTDB taxonomy): Bacteria > Bacillota > Clostridia > Oscillospirales > Ruminococcaceae > Hominimerdicola. Next base: position 30,642 of record CALCRR010000168.1, read on the forward strand.
GATAAAAAGTACGATCTTAAAAAACTTTCAGTACCAGCACATAGACCAGCACTCTCACCAGGGCTGCCAGTATTATGCCGTAGGCGGCAGTACCCATTACCAGCTGGTTTGTCCAGAAAACGTCGTTTTCATCCACAGCCTTTGCGTCGTCGCCGATAGCGGGCTTTCTCACCAGCTCACCGCCGTAGTATTCATCGCTGCCAAGCTGGATATTGAGCGCACCTGCGCAGACAGACTGTGTGCAGCCCGAGTTGGGGCTGGGGGATTTTTTTCTGTCACGCTTATACACTGTGGCAGCATTGCCGCTGTCAAGCTTTAAAAAGGAGCTGTTGAGCCGCATGAGCAGCGCTGCTATCCTTGCAGGTATGAACATCACCACATCGTCAAGCCTTGCAGGCACCTGTCCCAGATACTTGCAGTCCTCAGTCTTGTAGCCCACCGTGTTATCCATGATATTCACACAGCGGCAGAAAATTCCGCCTATGCCGCCCAGCAGACATATCCAGAAAACAGGCCCTATGACCCAGTCAACTGCGTTTTCCGAAGCGGCTTCAACTGCGCATTTTTCGCACTGGGCTATATCCAGTTCGTCAACATCACGGCAGGTGAGCTTTTTTAGATACCTGCGTGCTGCGCTCTCGTTGTTCGCCCTTGCCGAGCGGAAAACTCCCAGCATATTGCGCCTTATGTACTTGACCGACATGGACGACCAGCACAGTATGCCCTCTATAACAATGCCCAGCACCACATTTATCTTATAGCCGATAAACAGCAGCGCAAATGACACGCCCAGACAAATTATCAGCGTCATCACCACAAGCATTATGCCTGCCATGTTCTGGGCGTCGGGGGAGTCGGCATATGCTTTTCTCAGGGTATCCTCCAGCGACCTTACCAGCCGTTTTATAAGCTCCAGCGGATATATCACCGTGGGGGGGTCGCTGAATATCATATCCAGCACAAAGCCCAGCGCCAGAGCACATAGCGAATTCATTATCATGTAAGAATATCATTCCCTTCACAGGTTTGGTGTTGCGTTAAGCCTGCTTCGGCTTTTCCACCACCATTATGGGGTAGCCGTCGATGTATTTTTTCACAGCGACAGGGTTCTCATCGCCGTATCTGAATATCTCATCAGCCAGCTCCCTTGCGACAGCCTGTATCTCATTCAGCGGTCTTGTCTGTACCGTGGGGCACACAGGCGATAGCACTATCACCCTGACACCGCCAAGCTCCATAAGTCTTAAAGGCCATATGCGGCAGTCAAAGGGCTTGTTATCACCCATTATGCAGCCCTTTTCATGGTCCAGCAGAGAGCAGTAATACAGATCTCTGTCAGGCTCCTTTTTCATTTTTAGCAGAAAATGGTCCTCCAGCCGCAGAAATTCCTGATCGGGCTTGTAGTCCTGCAATATCATGCTGGCAAGCCGCGGGGGTATCACAGGGGTCTCCCAGAGATCATAGCTGTCAAAGCTGCAGCAAAGCCTGCACCTTGCACATTCTTCTTTAGATATAAGTTTTCCCAGCATAAATTTTGAGCACCTTTCTGCTAGTCGCCGGATATTTAGAGATAAGATGTAAGAGGTAAGAGTCCCCTTTTCAGACTTTTGTTGAATAGCCGCACATAGTGAGTATATCAAGGCTCAAACACAGCGTGCGCTGCTAGTCGCTAGATAATTAGAATGCTAGTGACTAGAAATCAGCTATCAAACTTTGATAGTTAATCAAAGTTTGTCTTTCAAGGCACAAAAGCCGATTTACCCAACTTTGCAGAAAAACCGCACAAAGTGGGTATATCAAGGCTCAAACATAGCGTGCGGTGAAAGGCTCAAACTTTAGGAACGAAATCGGTTTCTTCCGTTGCGTCAGCCAAAAACAAACCCTAAAGGTGCGGCGATGAACGGCAGTAAACCAAGCGGCACAATGGTCACCATACGGACAAACAGGTAGCGAATCAAAGCGCAGGGTCAAGCCGGGCGCCAGACGGCTTGCAGGGGTTGCCCTCGACGCAGTCAGGGCGGGGCAGCGCCCCAGCTCAGGGCACAAACTACTATCCCTCAGCCTGCTTGATTATCTCGTCCATAGTGTGCCAGCCCAGAACTGCGCACTTTACCCTTGCAGGCATATGAGAAATATCCTGCAAAGCGCCTGCTTCCTCCAGCTCCTCCAGCTCATCCTCGGTCACGTTGCCCTTTATCATTCTCAAAAACATATCCGATAGCCTTTTGGCTTCTTCGGTGGACCTACCTATAATAAGATCAAGCATCATGTCAGCCGACGCCTGTGAGATAGCGCAGCCGCTGCCTGTGTATGAGCCGTCAACTATCACGCCGTCCTCAATTTTAAGATTAAGCACTATGTCATCACCGCAGCTGGGGTTTATACCCTCGTGGGTGAAGTTTGCACCGATAAGCTCGTGCTTATGGGCAGGGTGAAGATTATGGTCGGTGAGTATCTCACTGTAAAAGGTGTTATTCATCATAACCCATTTTCCTCCTGATCTGCTTCAGACATTCTATGAACCTGTGAACGTCCTCCTCAGTGTTGTAGTAGGCAAGGCTCACTCTGGTGCTGGACATTACACCTATCTGCTTGTGCAGCGGCTGGGCGCAGTGATGACCTGCCCTTACCGCAATGTTGTCCGCATCAAAAATAGCCGCAACATCGTGAGGGTGTACTCCCTCAATATCAAAGGTGATTATGCCGCAGTGCTCCTCCGCCTTGTCAGAGCCTATTATCTTAACGTGAGGTATCTTTGCCATCTCGTCAAAGCAGAGCTTTGTAAGCTCCCTCTCACGCTTTTCTATCTCCTCAAAGCCCAGCTCCTTAACATAGTCGATAGCAGCTTTAAGACCCACAGCGCCCCCTGCGTTCACCGTGCCTGCCTCGAACTTGTGGGGCAGCGGCGCATAGGTGGCGCCCTCACGGGTCACGTATTCTATCATCTCGCCGCCCGATAAGAACGGTGGCATTTTTTCAAGCAGCTCCCTCTTGCCGTAAAGCACGCCTATGCCCATTGGCGCAGGCATCTTGTGACCCGAAAAAGCCAGAAAATCAACATCCAGATCCTGTACATCAACAGGTATGTGCGGCACGCTCTGAGCGCCGTCGCACACAATAACTGTGCCGTTCTCATGGCATATCTTGGCAAACTCTTTTATAGGATTGAGCCTGCCCAGCACGTTGGATATCTGCGTTATGGCAAAAAGCTTGGTGTTCTCAGTAAGCGCCGCCCTGAGAGCTTCTTCGGTGAACTCACCCTTTTCGCCGCACTCTAAGAAATTGAGCTTAAGCCCCTTTTCCTTGGCAAGCAGCAGCCAGGGCAGAAAGTTGCTGTGGTGCTCCGCAATGCTCACCAGTATCTCGTCGCCCTCTTTAAGAAAAGCCCTGCCGTAGCTGTATGCCACTAAATTAAGGCTCTCTGAGGCGTTTTTGGTGAAAATTATCTCGCAGCTTTCCCTTGCGTTCAAAAGCTCCCTCACTGCTTCTCTTGCGCCCTCATAGGCGTCTGTTGCCTTAACGCTGAGATCGTAAAGACCCCTCAGCGGATTTGCATTCTGGGACCTGTAGTATTCATCTACCGCAGCCACCACCTGCTTAGGCTTTTGCTGAGTAGCCGAGTTATCAAGATATACCAGCCCGGGGTAGACCTCAAACACGGGAAAATTTTCCTTTGAAAGCAATTGTTTATTCGCCATCGTCCTCACTGCCTCCTCCGATATAGCCGTAAATGCGGTCAAGGGCAGCCTTGTCGTCTATCCTTCTCATGACCGTTTCTATCTTGGCATTCGCCATTATCTCATATATCCGTTCAAGGCTCAGCCCTCTTGACATCATGTAGAAGATGAACTCCTCATTGAGCCTGCCTATTGAAGCTCCGTGGCTTCCCTCAACGTCCTCCTCGGCGCAGAGTATCAGAGGCACTGTCTTGTTGACTACCTCCTCGTTCATCAGCAGAACTTCCTCGTTTTCAGCGCCCTTTGAGCCGCTTGCACCGTTTATAAAGTCGATAGTGCCCCTGAATATCTTTGACGATCTGTCAGAAAGCACTCCCCTGGCGTTTATCTCGCAGTTCGACTTCTTTCCCATATGGCTGGCAAGTATATTTATATCCAGCTTCTCCTCATTTTTAAGCAGATAGCCGATATCGTTTCTCAGCTCGCTCATATAGCCGCCCAGCTTGTCTGTAAGACCGCCGTAGACCCTGCCGCCGCCAAGATAAAGCTGGGTTATCTCGATGTACGCCCTGTCGCCCTCGTCTGCGCCTATATCGTTTATAAGCTCAAAGCCGCTGCCGACCCTTATTATCTGTATAAGGTGCAGCTTAGCGCCCTCGGCGGCTCTCATAACAGTCTGCACCGCAGCCCTGCCTGATGAGTTTTCGTCGCTCTCGATAAATTCAACAGCTGTCAGCTCAGCCCCTGCCGCAGCTTTAAGCTCTATCCTGACAGCCTGAGCTTCGCCCTCTTTAAGCTTTATCTCAGCCCTTGCAGGCTCGCTGACAGCCTTAGCCGCACTGAGAGTATACACCCCCAGCTTGTCAAGCAGCGCTGTTATCTCCTCGCCGCAGCCTGTTTCGATATCAAGCGCACCGCCGGTTTTTTCAAGGGATATGCCCTCGGGCACTTCTATCTCGGGCTCAATGGCAGAGTAGTCTGCCTCAGCGACCTCTGCAAAATTCATTTTAAGGTGTCTGTATGTGGGAGCAGGCAGCTTGTTTATCTTAATATTTTCCATGTTATCCACCTATCAGCCGATGCTGCCTTTCATTTCAATTCTGATAAGATTATTCATCTCCACCGCATACTCCAGCGGCAGCTCCTTAGATACGTTATCGGCAAAGCCGCTTACTATCAGCGCCTTTGCGTTCTCCTCGGTCATACCTCTTGACATAAGGTAGAACACAGCCTCGTCGCTTATCCTGCCTATCTTAGCCTCGTGACCGATATCTGCCTGACTTGTTCTGATATCCATTGCAGGTATGGTATCCGACCTTGACTCGCTGTCAAGCATCAGCGACTCGCAGGAGACCGACGACTTGCTGCCGTGGGCGTTCTTGTTCACCTGTACAGAGCTCCTGAATGTGCTGATACCGCCGCTCTTGGATATGCTTCTTGTATTCATATATGACGAGGTATCGGGGGCAGCGTGTACTATCTTGGCGCCCGTATCAAGGTTCTGACCCTCTCCTGCAAAGGTTATGCCTGTAAACTCTGCCCTGGCGCCCCTGCCGTGCAGTATGCTCATGGGGTAGAGGTATGAAACGTGAGAGCCGAAGGAGCCGGACACCCACTCCACCTTAGCGCCCTCTTCAACAATGGCACGCTTGGTGTTGAGGTTATACATATTCTTCGACCAGTTCTCGATGGTGGAATATCTCAGTGTGGCGTTCTTTCTCACATAAAGCTCAACACAGCCTGCGTGAAGGCTGGCAACGTAATATTTCGGCGCCGAGCAGCCCTCGATAAAGTGGAGGTAAGCCCCCTCGTCAACAATTATCAGTGTGTGCTCAAACTGACCTGCGCCCTTGGCGTTGAGCCTGAAATATGACTGCAGCGGTATATCAAGGTGTACGCCCTTGGGTACATACACAAACGAGCCGCCCGACCACACTGCGCCGTGCAGCGCCGCAAACTTATGGTCTGTGGGGGGCACCAGCTTCATAAAGTGCTCCTTTATCATATCCGCATAGCGCTTGTCATGCATAGCGCTTTCAAGGTCGGTATATACCACGCCCTGGGCTGCTACCTCTTCCCTTACATTATGGTATACCAGCTCAGAGTCATACTGTGCGCCTACGCCTGCTAACGACTCTCTCTCAGCCTGGGGTATGCCCAGTCTTTCAAAGGTATCCTTTATATCGTCGGGAACATCGTTCCAGTCGGTCTGCATTCTGGTCTTGGGACGGATATAGGTGACGATATTGCTCATATCCAGCCCCTCTATAGAGGGACCCCAGTCCACCATAGGCGTTTTATTGTATATCTCCAGCGATTTAAGGCGGAACTCCTTCATCCATTCGGGATCGCCCTTTTCCTGAGATATCTCTTCTATTATCTGCGGTGTTATGCCGCTTTCAAACATATCGCTCTCGTCCTCTTCATAACGGAAGTCATAAAGGGACGAATTTATATCATCTACCTGCGTTTTCTCTTTCATTTTCTACTCCTTACTCAGCAGAGGTATATTTTTCAAAGCCGTTCTGATTTATCTCATCGACCAGCTCTGCGCCGCCCTCCTCGGCGATAGCGCCGCTTACAAGCACATGGGTCTTGTCCACTTTAAGGGCTTCAAGTATCTTGGTGTTATGGGTTATTATGATAAGCGAGCTGTCGGGGTCCTTCTGGAACTCATAAACGCCCTTTGAAACTGTCTTTACAGCGTCAACGTCCAGACCCGAGTCGGTCTCGTCCAGTATAGCCAGTCTCGGCTTTAACATGAGCAGCTGCAGTATCTCAGCCTTTTTCTTCTCGCCGCCCGAGAAGCCCACGTTAAGGTCTCTGTCCGCATAGGAATAATCCATCTGCAGCACGTCCATAACGGCTCTCAGCTTCTTTTTGAAATCCCAGAGTCTTATCCTCTCGCCCGTTTTCTGCTCCAGCGCATTTCTCAAAAAATTGCTGAGGGTTATACCCGGTATCTCGATAGGGTTCTGGAAAGAAAGGAAGATACCTCTCTTCGCTCTCTTATCAGGGCTCTCACCTGTTATATCCTCGCCGTTAAAGAACACGCTGCCGCTTGTTACCTCATACTCGGGGCTGCCCATAATGGTATAGCCCAGGGTAGATTTTCCTGCGCCGTTGGGACCCATCAGCACATGGGTCTCTCCTGCTGCTATTTTCAGCGAAACGCCGTGCAGCAGCTCCTTATCCTCAACACCTGCGTGCAGTTCCTTTATTTCAAGTAGATCTGACATACCTTTTTACCTTTCCTTTCCGCATACTAGAACATATATTCTCTTATATGCACATAAAAATCGTCAATCTATATTATAACACTAATTTCTCAAAATGTCAATTATTCTAAAAGGGTATACATTAATTTTTTACTAAATTGATAGGAAATAGGTTTTATTAGTCGCTAGCGGTCAGAGAGCTAGTGGCTAGAAAAGCATTTTACAATATTTTGTGATATGATCCACTAATACACAATTTTCTAAGGTTAGTCCTGTTTCATTAACATATCAAAGTTTGATAGTTGATTTCCAGCCACTAGTTCTCTAGGGTGTGTTGACACTAAACTGATACGCGGATTTTTGAGATATTTTTGTTCCGTTCTAGGCAAAAATCCGCAGTTGGGCTGTCGCCCTGCAAGGATTTTTAACGACGAACGGGACAAAAATATCCAAAAAGACGTGTGTTAGGCTTAGTGTCAACACACCCTAATTATCTAGCAACTAGCAGCACACAATAACTCGTTTACAAGGTTCGCGCAGCGTATCGAAATACTAGCCGCCACATAAGCATCCCCTCCCCTCCGGGGAGGACTCGAGTGCTTGCCCACTCCACAATAGTGCGGCAGGAGGGGGAAATAAAAAAAAGTGCCGCAGGCGGCACTTAATTTATTCATTAATTATATAGTCTGCACATACAGATCAGAACCTGCCTGTGTATAACTGCCCTGCATATACCACAAACAGGTGTGCAGGATAGAATATGTAGAAAAACCACTTTGAAAACTTAGGGTGTTTCCCCCGTTCGCCGTTGTAAAATACCGTTACGGCAGCATATCCTGTGAAAAGCAAGAACAGGTCTGTTATAAAGTATTCCAGCCCGAGTACAGTCTCAAATGACATATACGAGATAAACATCTCTGTCACAACGCAGGCGGCAAAGCATATCAGCCGCTTTTTCGGGTGGTCCCTGAAATAATAAAACCCAAGGATAATGGGTATCCCGAAGATCATCCACTGTGAATTGAACACAACTGTAACTGCGTCCAGGGCGGCGACCAGCAGTATCTTTGTTTTGCGTTTAAGCCCGCTGCCGCAGACTGCAAGAGCCGCCGCACCGAGAAACAGCGTAAAAAACACATTAAGATACCGGAAAAATTCTGTTGTCAGCAGGGTGCCGTTTGCGGTAAGGCAAAAGGGTATCTGGGTGATCACTGCGAATGTGAGAAGTCTCGCCATATACCTTTTCACAGATCGGGTGTATCTGAAACCCTCTGCGATGAAATAAAAGAATATTGGAGGAGCTATAAGCGACATCTGGGTGAGCAAAAACAACAGCAGCGAGTCGCCGGGGTCAGTTTTGCCTGCCTGCACAAACCCTGTAAAATGCCCTATCGCCATAGGTATTACGGCAATATATTTTATCACATCACGGTCTGCACATTTAAGTGCGGCAGTCCTTTTCTGCATTGTATTCACCTGTATCTCACGCCCTGTCTGTCGGGCAGAAAAACTTTTCTCAGACGACTACCACCTTATTTTTGCCTGTTTTCTTAGCCTTATACAAGGCGTTGTCCACCCTCATGCACAGAGAGTCTGTGGTATCATCTGCTTTAGCCGCAGTCACCCCAAGGCTCACGGTCTGCGTGCCTGCTTCGGGAAAGCTTATCTTCTCAAACTCAGCCCTCATGCGCTCTGCTATCTCGGGAGCTTTTGAAGCGTTCTCGCCCACGATGTATATCATAAACTCCTCGCCGCCCCAGCGGCCTGCCTTGCCTTTTTCTCCCACAGTTTCATCAATCACCCTTTTGAGCATGGCTGACAAGCCTTTCAGCACGTTGTCGCCCTCGTTATGACCAAAGGTATCGTTGACCCTTTTGAAGTTGTCGGCATCGAGCATTATAAGCGCAGTCTGCTCACCGTATTTTTCCAGATTTACAGTTATCCTGCGCTGTATCTCGGCACGGTTGTAAAGCTGTGTAAGACCGTCGGTAACTGCCATTTCCTCCAGCTTTGCATTTGCCCGGGCGAGCTCCTCGGTGGCTGCCTCTATAAAGGTAGCCAGCCTGTTTATCATAGATACCTTGCCCGAGAATATCTCCTCGGGCATCTCAAAATCTGTTTTTTCGCTTTCGATAGGGTCGCCCTCACGCATGGCTGCCACAACAAGGGTCACATTATGCTGGTTCACGCTGCCGTCTGTTCTCAAAAACTCCCCCGAGGTATAAAAGCCCGAGGTAGGCGCCATAGACTGGAAGGGCTGGCTCTCCTTGGCTATCTCATCGCCCCAGAAGGTCCTTCTGGCGGCGCAGGAATAGATGTGTATAGCCTGGGGCTGGAAATCGTGTATCTTATAGGCGCTGGTTTTTACGCTGTTGAGTATGGTCCAGGGGTCGCCGTAGGCTATCCTCGCCTTAACGTTCTGGTCAACATCTGCGGTCATCTGCAGCGAGCCGTCAGAATGTGCGGCTATGGGTGCACGCAGAATGCTCAGCCCGTTATGCTCATAGAAAAACGGGAACTCCAGCGTGTTGCTGAAAAAGTGCTTATCGTTTTTTATGTTGAGATATTTATAATAGGTATCATAGGCAGGCTTGCCGTCCAGCTCATAGATAGTGCTGCCCTCGGCTCTGGTCACAATAAGCTCTCTTCCCAGGGGCTTCCAGCCTGTTATGTGGGTAGTTTTTATGTGCAGGTCCTTACCGCCCAGCAGCATGAAAACCACTGCCTTGCTTGAGCACTCCCCTGCGCTGGAGAACACATACACCGATCTGTCGTCAATATCGGGGCCAAAGGCACCGCCGCCGTATATCTTCAAACTCTCATCAAGCTCGCTCAGGTCGTTGCAGAAGCCTGTCATGGACATTCCTCTTATATCCACCAGCATTTCAACAGCCTTTACCCAGGGGCGCTTTTTTATCTCTTTATCGAGCTGAGCCACCACCTGCTTTTCGTTCTCGCCTGTCAGGTGGTACTGTAGGATATCCACCCTGGTATCGGGGTACTCAAACATGGTGCAAACTATGCAGGTCTCGCTCTTTGAAAGGTCGCCCTGATATATATTTCCGTTGGTGGAGCAGCCCCTGTACAGGGCATGGGGTATCTCATCACCGATGACCGAGGTTATCTCGGCAATTTTGTTTGTATCTAAGGTCTCTGTATAAATATCAAACACCACGGCAGAGTTGATTATAGTCTTGCTCCACTGGCTGAGCTTTTTGACCTCACGCCTGAAGCTTTCGCTGTTATCATATTCAAACTGAAGCTGTTTCATTGTCTCGCCTCCATTATCATATTCACTGATACATTACATTATACATTATTTGTCTGTATTTGTCAATAATTTTTGGTAAAAACATCCTTGGTCCTCTCCGGACGGGGTGTTTCCCCCACCTGTGCCACTAGAAGCAAGAAGCAAGAGGCAAGAAGCAAGAGTCC
>CALCRR010000169.1 GCA_937894495.1 uncultured Ruminococcus sp.
GACAGGGAAATCAATTTTGATAAAACATAGCTTATTTTTTGTGTATATTCCCCCGCCGCAGGCGGGGGAATATACACTTTACACATAAAATTACTGCAAACTTGCCTGTTTTGACAGCCTGCTCATTCAAAAATTGATTTGCGTGCCGTTTTCTTACTTCTTACATCTTACATCTTACATCTATTTCACTAAACTTTCACATTCACTTTAAGCTTTAATTAAGGCAGGGCGGTTATAATTACAGTAACATCAAAAAAGAAAAGAGGTATTCACTATGAAACAAAGAACTATAAATGCAATTATAATGGCTCTGTTCGTTAGTCTGGCAGTTTCGGGCTGCTCTGAAAACGCACTTAGCAATACAGATACACAAAGCAAGGCAGCCACCTCGGTGAGCGCCGCCGCTGACAGTGAGACTACCACAGCGACCACAGCTCCCGCTGATGATAACGAGGAAGCAGCAGCTGAGACCACCACCACAGCCGCCAAGGCAGAGGAAAAAGCCGAGGCAGTTTCAGCCGATAGCGATGATGGGGAGAGCTCCCTTGAAGTAGTTACCGCTGAGTTCACAGGCAGCAGCAGCGGCATTATCGACACCACCGACCTTTTCAGCGACCGTGACCTGAGACAGGAAGCAGACCTTGAGGACGCACAGACCATAACCGCAGCTGACGGCGAGACGGTGAACATCACCGAGGCAGGCGTGTATGTGATAAGCGGCAGTGCCAGCGGCTGCACCATAAGGGTAGAGGCTGACAAGGAAGCCAAGGTACAGCTGGTGCTGGACGGTGTGAGCATAACCAACGAGGACGCCCCTGCGATTTACGTGGTATCGGCAGACAAGTGCTTTATAACTACAGCATCAAACAGTGAGAACACCCTTGAGGTAACAGGCACCTTCACCGCTGACGGCGACACCAATACCGACGCTGTTATATTCTCAAAGGACGATTTGGTGCTCAACGGTCTGGGAACTCTCACCATAAACTCCACCGACAACGGCATATCGGGCAAGGACGATGTTAAGGTAACAGGCGGCACATACAACATCACCTCAGCCAAGGCAGGCATTGAGGCTAACGACAGCCTTTCGGTCTGCGGCGGCACATTCAGCATCACAGCAGGCTCTGACGCTATCAAGTGCGAGAACAGCGACGATGATACCCTGGGCACAGTTTATATCTCAGACGGCGAGTTTGAGCTTAGCGCATCGAGCGACGGCATACAGGGCGTAAGCGCAGTGCAGATAGACGGCGGCACTATAAACATCACCGCTTCCGAGGGTATCGAGGCTACCTACATTCAGGTAAACGGCGGCACTATCGACATCACCGCATCTGATGACGGTATCAACGCATCTGCAAAGAGCTCCTCATACACCCCCACTATCGAGTTCAACGGCGGCTATACCACCATCAACATGGGCGCAGGCGATACTGACGGCGTTGACGCCAACGGCAGCGTATATGTAAACGGCGGCACAGTCAGCGTGAACACTTCGGGCAACTCCTTCGATTACGACTACACCGCAGAGTTCAACGGCGGCACTATCATCATCAACGGCGAAGAGGTCAGCGAGATACCCGAGGATATGATGGGCGGCATGGGCGGCTTCGGCGGCAGAGGCAACATGGGCGACATGGGTGACATGGGCGGCTTTGGCGGCAGAGGTAATATGGGCGGCGCAATGGCGTAAGCTGCTAGTGGCTGGATAATCAGAGAGCTAGCGGCTAGAGAGCCGTTTTACCAAATTTTGCGGTAAATCGCACAATACCTCGTTTACAGGGTTAGCTTTCAGATGTAAGAGTTAAGAAGTAAGGTGTAAGATATTCACCTGGAAATCATGATAAGTTTTTCATATAGGATCTCCCCTTTAATTCTCCCGTTCGGGCTTCGGCTCGGGCGGGAGAAGTTTTTGCGCTGGCGTTTAGAGGTAAGAGGTAAGAAGTAAGAGGTAAGAAACCACTTTACAAAAAATGCGATAAAACGCACAAAAAC
>CALCRR010000170.1 GCA_937894495.1 uncultured Ruminococcus sp.
GCTCAAGGTATATATTCGTTTGTCGGAGTTTTTTGTTGACATTTTAAGCACCTGGTTTTGGTTGGATTTATTTAATTATAGCATATTGTGGGGGATTAGTCAAACGAAATGGGGGAGTTTGTGGTGAGATGAAATGTAGCACTAAAAAATTGGAGTTGATATTAAATTCGGCATCAAAATCTTGCTCCGTATTTGTTCCAAAAAAGGCATTGAATGATGTTATCAGTTTTTATTTATATTGATAGACTTATGGCATTTTTCTTTTGTACAAAAATTCGCTTAATTCACTTATTTTTTCTGATTTATCAAATTCAGTAAAAAAATGGCTGATTTTTTAGTCAAATCATTCATTTTTGGGTTTGTTGCTTGACATCTTTATTAAAATGTAGTATAATTTATGCTATGTAGGTGCGTCATTTAATAATGTATAATCTACATATTTGTGTTGATTCATAGAGCTGCAACGCATAACGCAAAAGTGAGTTTTTTACGAGAAATAATAATCTATCATTGGCTGGTTTGGTGGTGGGTAAATGACTTATAGGGTCGAGCAGGTTGTGAGAAAGATAAAATCTCCTGTGGTTGTGAAGATCGGGGATAATACGATCTCTTACCAAAATGGTGAGAGTTTGGCGGAGGCTTCGTTTGATGAGCCGGTAAAAATAGAAAGTATAACTGCTCAAAATGATAAGATCATCATTCAGCTAACCAAGAATGACAGTCTTAATGACACGAACTGGTCTGACAAGGACAACAGCTATTTTTGATAAAGGGGAAAGAATATGAACGTCTCATTTAGCCCACCTGATATATCCGAGCTTGAAGTTGCAGAGGTCGCAGAAGCGCTGCGCTCCGGCTGGATAACTACCGGACCTCGCACAAAGCAGCTCGAAAAGAAAATTGCCGAGTACATCGGAGTCAATAAGGCTTGCTGTCTCAATTCGCAGACAGCTTGCGCTGAAATGGCTTTGCATATCCTTGGCATCGGTGAGGGCGATGAGGTCATCACAACTGCCTATACATATACAGCAAGTGCTTCCGTTGTATGTCATACTGGGGCGAGGCTTGTTCTTGTTGATACCAAGCCCGGCAGCTTTGAGATAGACTATGATGCTATCGAGGCTGCAATTACAGACAAAACAAAGGCTATTATCCCCGTTGATCTCGGCGGTGTGCCTTGTGATTATGACAGATTATTTGAGATCGTAGAACGAAAGAAAAAACTGTTCAAGCCTGCAAACAAGATCCAGGAGGCTATTGGCAGAGTATCCATCAACGCTGATACTGCCCACGCCTTCGGTGCAAAGTGGCATGGCAAAATGGCTGGCAGCATTGCTGATTTTTCTTCGTTCTCTTTTCATGCAGTAAAAAATCTGACCACTGCAGAAGGCGGAGCGCTCACATGGAGAACTATCCCCGGCATTGACGATGAGGAGATATATCACCAGCTCCAGCTTCTGAGCCTGCACGGTCAGAGCAAGGACACTCTTGCAAAGACCAAGCTGGGTGCGTGGGAGTACGACATTGTAGGCACATGGTACAAGTGCAATATGACTGATGTTGTAGCAGCGATAGGTCTGAAGCAGCTTGAACGCTATCCCGAAATGCTGGCTCGCAGGCGTGAGATAATTGAGCGCTACGATGCGGCGCTTAAGCCTCTCGGAGTCGAGACTCTGCCCCACTACAATGAAGAGCATGAATCCTCTGGTCATTTGTATCTGACAAGAGTGCCTGGCATCACAGCCCAGCAGAGAAATGACATCATCACGAAGATGGCGGAGCTTGGTGTTGCGACCAACGTTCATTACAAGCCGCTGCCGATGCATACGGCATATAAGAAGTTGGGATTTGATATTAAGGATTATCCCAACGCTTATGCGCAGTTTGAGAATGAGATCACGCTACCGCTGCATACTTGTCTGACGGATGAGCAGGTAGAGTTTGTGATTGAGAATTACATAATAGTAATTCGAAATTTAAGTGAATGCACTATCATAGCCATGACCATCGTGCTGAAACTTGGACTGTTGTAAGCGGTGAGGGCATCGCAGTTGTTGATGATGCGGAGATAAAGCTGACTGCCGGCACGATGTTGAGACTACCGATAGGGTGCAGGCATACGGCTATTGCTGAAACGGAGCTGACGCTTATTGAGGTGCAGATGGGCGAGGATATTTCTGTTAATGATAAGAGAAAGTATTCGTTGGCTGATAGATATGGAGAGCATAAGTGATTTTTGGTTTGTGATGAGAAGCACCTTTCGGGGTGCTTTTCTTACAATGAATAATGCATAGTCCAGCATAGAACAGGAAGAATTATTATGCTAAATACAACTCAAATTGCACTTTTAGAAGCGATAAAGGCTTCGCTGTTTGACTACACACCTAAGTATCCCGATGATACAGATTGGATCGAAGTCGTAAAAGAAGCCAAAGTCCAAACTGTAATGGGACTTATCAGTCCTGTAATCCCTATCAAGGATCAAAGCACAAATATCGGCATAGCGAATTATATACGTCTCCTTCATGAGCAAGACCAACTGATAAAGCTGCTTGATGAAAACCGGATACCTTGCGTGATACTAAAAGGTTTCGCAGCGGCGCAGTATTATCCTAAGCCGCATTTGCGTGCTATGGGTGATGTGGATATTCTTGTTCCAAATAGTTTTTTCGAAAAAGCAATTGATCTTCTTGAGAATAATGGATACGAATACATTCATGGAAAAAACAGAAAAGATATTGCTTTATCAAGAGATATAGCATATAAGAAAAATGGAATAGAATATGAAATACATCATCATTTCGGCTCATATGGGTTCGAAATAGATGATATTCTTGAGCAGGCTATTAACAAAAAAAGTATCTTTTTTTAAACGGATACAGAATACCAATATTACCAGATTTTGAAAATGGACTTGTGCTTTTAGGACACATTAATCATCATTTGGTCTCACAAAACTTAGGATTGCGTCAGATCCTTGATTGGGAGATGTATGTCCATAATATAATGGACAATAAATTATGGAATGATAGATTTCTTCCTCTTTTAAAAAAGGTCGGATTAAGAAAACTTGCTATAAATACTACATTAATGTGCAAAAAATATTTAGGTTTATCAACAGGAATAATACTTAAAGAAGATATTTCAGAAGATGCTTCGGAATTGCTTTTAAAAATGGTTCTAAAAAGCGGTAATTTTGGCAGTAAAACAGCAAAAAAAATAACAATAAAGAGTTTCTTTCTCACGGAATATACAATATAAAAAGAAACGGTTTCTTACCATATTTTAGAGATATAGGTGTTAGAAAAAGTATACTAATTAGGGAGCACTCTATATTAAGACCATTTGCATGGGTATATGGACTTTTCAATGCTCTATTTAGGAGTATTCCCTTAATTATTAAACATAGAAATATAAAAAACAAATCGATGCTGGAAAAGAAAAATACATATTGTTTGAAAAACTTGGAATAGAGTCAAACGTGAAGAAATAGACTATGATACTGTGACAATCATGCCAATGCGCCTATACGAACACAACCAAACTGCATACCATTCCGCTATAACCATATTTTCAGAGCGAAGCAGAACAGCCATGATCCACCCTACCGGAACTGGCAATTCCTTCATCGACTTTAATCCCGATGAGCATTTATGTAAATCCGGAAGATAGCGCTGTATATTACGTTGTAGATTACGAGGTATCAGACAAGATCAATTAATAAAAATCAAATGGGCAGGTCAATTATCGACCCTCCCACTTTTAGTATCATCACACAGGTTCAATATACACGACCTCCCTCGGATTAAACAGCCTCGGCACCATGCCTGCCGTATTTGCCAGCCCCTTTGAAATGATCATATTCCCATGCACCCCACTCGTATATTTCGGCAGCACACCCTGCCCCGGCGCAAACAACCCCTGCCCGAAAAGTCTTATCTGCCCGCCGTGGGCGTGACCCGACAGTACCAAGTCGATCGACAAATCTTTCAGATAGCGGTCACGGTACTCGGGGTGGTGAGACAGCAGAATCTTATAGCCGTCCTGCCGGCAGAAGTCGGCAAGCCATGAAACATCGGGCTCGGTGGCATCAGGGCGGTCACCGTAGCTCCAGTCGGGATAGCGCTCGGGCTTACCCTTTCGGTACTCACGATATGCCGTCACACCTGCTGAGTTCAAACCGCCAATCAACACATCTCTGAACCGCACAAAGCTGTTGTCAAGAACCGTCACCCCCGTATCAGCCATGACCGCTATATCCTCGCTACAAAGCGTCCACTCATGGTTGCCAAGCGACATAAAGGTCGGTGCTATCTCGGCGCAGGCTTTCAGAAAAGGCAGGACGAATTTTGTTTGATCAATCACAAGCCCGTCAGTGCTTGTGTCAACTCTGTGCACAGCATCGCCGGCGATGCAGATTATCTCCGGCTTGTGCGCTTTCAGCGAATCTGTTATCCACCCAAACTCTCGGTCATGCAGGTCGGCAAGCAGGGCAATGCGCATGGGCGTGTTGTATTTGTATATAGTGTCTTTCATAATGGTCTCCTTTTCTTCATTATACCACAATCCGCTGAGAAATGCCACCCTCAGCGGTATTTTACTGTCTGAAATTTTTTCTCCTGCCAATAATCTAATATAATAGCATTAGAAACAAAGACAGGAGGCATTTTTATGAAAACAAAAAACGATGCGCTGACCCTAAAAAAACAGACCTTACAGGCATGGGCGATGATACTCTACAAGAAAGGCGTGATCGACCTTGCACGGTGCAACCGCATGATCGCAGCAATTGAGAAGCTGACGGCATAAGGACGGGTCACAAATAGCGGCATACCCACATTTAGCAGGTATGCCGCATTCATTTAAAACAGTGCTTTTATTCTTTCCTTGACTTTTTCAAATCTTTCGTTGCCGTTAAGAGCCTTGCAGTTTTCTCCGCAGAGCATATCCTCGTATATCCTCTGCTCCATTGGGCGAGGATCGACCGTTTCCCAGTATCTTGCTGAGATAGTCCCTCTGGTTATTGGCGATCTGTGGTAGTATTCATCGGGCAGAGCGTGCCACTTCTCAATATACTCTGCCGCCTTTTCGCAGACCTCAACTGCCTTATCAATGTTTCCGAGCTTTATCAGCGCAGGCACACTGTATTTCAGCCAGCGCTTCGCCATGTCGATAAACGCTTGCCCCTTGTCATCGGGCAGAAAAAGCGCATCGTCTATCTGCTCGGTAGCGGAAATGTGCATCAGGACAGCTTTCGGGTCATTTTGCAGCTCGGGGTCATTGTCGATCAGGCGGCAGATATATGCTTTAATGACCTCGGCATAATAAGCTATGCCTTTCCCTGTATAGTCAAGCAGCGCCTTGCCCCTCATCGTGTGCCTGAGATATTCATCTCTTGTGAAATTCTCGGTCGGCAGGGTCATTATTATCTTCCTGCCCTTATCTATCTCGCCTATCTCGCAGTAGTGATACCCAAGCCTTGCCTTGACCTCAAGCCGGATATCATCATCATGACAGCCTTTGAGTATCCTCTCACCAAGGTCGATGATTTCCTGCTTGTACTTTTCGATGTTTTCCTCCCAGTCCTTCATTTCCTTGCTGCCGGTCAGAAAGAGCGCATACATGAGCGCATTCATAAGCTCGTAGCTCTGCGGAAACTCGTTGAGCCCTGCACGGGCAAGCTCGATGCTGTCATATATCTTGCCCTCTTTCAAGGACTGATAAAATTCACGCATATACTTAGTGTGATTTTCCTTACGCTTTTCGTTCTCCACACCCAGCAGCGTTTCAATGCTCACCCCGAAATACTCCGCAATTATCGGCAGCAGTGATATATCCGGGCTTGTCTGACCGTTCTCCCAACGGCTGACCGCCTGCGTCGATACCGAGAAAGCCTCGGCAGCCTGCTCCTGTGTAAGCTCGCGCTCACGGCGGAGCTTCTTGAATACTTCACTGAAATTTATGTTCATAAGTGTTACCTCCAAATGATTACTTCCGACGTCGTTGATATTATTATATCATACTTTTCGGCAGAGTGCGATAACTTATTTGATGATAAAAATTAAACTAAAGTGAGAAACGGCATACCCACGCAAAGCAGGTATGCCGCAAAAATCATTTCAGATACATCACCGTGGTGCCGCTCATTCCGCCCTTCATCGGCAGCAGCCAGCCGCTTTCGCAGAGCTCACGCATAACCTGCTCAGTCTCACGGTAGAAAAGCAGCAGGGGCATTCTTTTCACGTAATCAGCAAGATGCGCAGGAGCGTGGTCAAGGATTATCTTCCCGACGCTGTCGGTGCGGGAGAGAATGTCCTTGCAGATATCCTCAGCTGTGCCGCCGATCATTCCGTTCAGCTTTATCCCCTGCTCCTTTGTCAGTCAGGGGAAGTTGGGCATTACGCCGTCCTCGCTCCTGACCGCAAGTCCCAGTTCCACAAGCTCGGAGCATACTATCTTTTCGTTGTCGGTCTGCGGCTGACGGCTGAGCAGAGTGCAGAGCATATCGGCTCTTGCGCCTGTCATTTTCAGGTGCAGCCTCTCGCCGTTTATCAGCACGTCCCAGAAAAGTATCATGCCGTTATCGCTGTCAAAGCCTGCGGTGCCAACACTGTATGGGTCGCTGGCTGACTTCTCCACAAAGAAGCGGAAGCACTTCTCGCCGAAGATGTCCGCCGGGTAGTCAAGCTCACGCTCATCCTGCACCATGTCGATATATGCAAGGTGCAGTATCAGCGATGTGAGCAGCCATCTCAGCTGATTCTGCGGCATATCGCTGCCGTAAAAGCCCAGCGCCCTGACCTCGTCGGACATTCCATCAACAGCCGAGCTTATCCTTTTTGCCACATCGGACACAGCGGACTTGTTTGCCTTGGATATTTCATCGAAGACCTCATTGGTGATGATCGGCACATTGGTCTGGTAGAAGCCGTTCTTTTCGGTAAGCAGATCGTACTTGATAAGCTCCTTGAGATTGTCCTCAAGATAAGCCGTCGGCACTCCCAGCTGCAGGGCTATCTGCTCCTCGGTCTGCTTGTCGTAGTAGCAGCACATCAGGATATTCTGCCTTACCTTGCTGTCGAATTTCTCCCAGTAATTGTTTCTGCCGCCCCAGAAAAAGAGGCTCAGGTCGATCGGATCATAGCTCAGCTTTCCAAAATTTCTTTCCATATTTATACCCTCCTTGATACGTTTGCGTGACTGAAACAGGAGATATTTTACCATGCTTTGTGTCAGCCCGAAGCTCTCTGAAATATCTCTTACCGACATACCGCCGAAGTAATATGCGACCATAGCTCTGCGGTAGTTTGAATTAAGCAGCGAAAGCTCTCTCGTCATGAGCATGAGCTGCTCGTTCTCCCGAGCCTGCTCCTCCAGAGCCTCCCAGCTGCCGTCGGAAATAGTGTCATCAAGCTCTGAGGTGCTGTGCTTCTCGTTATCACGGTACCAGCTGCGCAAGATGTTCTCGGCTGTGCGCCACACAAAGGCATAGAACGCCTTTTCGTTGGGGAAACTGTTGCCTGCCTTGCAGCTGATGAGCAGTATCTCTTGCGCCAGGTCCTCGGCGTCGTGGTAAGAGCTGGTGCGTGACAGGCAGTAGCGGAACATGGTCTTTGACATCTGCGTTATCTGTTCACGGTATTCATTGTCGGTCATTTCGGTCACCTCTTTCGTGCTCGTTTCAGAAGCTTCTGTATGTATAATGCAGGAAAGGTCAGTTGGTTAGGGCGTATGAAAAATTTTTCTGAAATAATTATAGCACAGTTGATGTGGGTTGGCAATATGGGCGGCATAAATGCAAAAGCCGCTGATCGGTGGTCAGTGGCTTTGTATTTATATTTAACTATTCTTGTACTTCTCATTTAGCTTGGTTCTCGCTTCGTCAAGCGAGAACGTCGGCTCACCCGACAGCCTGCTTTCCTCGGCATTATCCAATGCCTGACGCAGGTGCTCCAATTCAGCTTCGAGAGCAGTATCAATGTTGCGTGAATTGTTGTCTTGGCTCATTTTTGCTCACACCCCTTTGTTGTCTCCTATTATATCATTTTCGTACTGTAAAATCAAGTCTTGACATTCTGCACAGTCTATGCTAAAATAATATTGGTATGGATAAATCATCATTAAAAAGCAACATCATATAATCGGCAATTTAGGACACACTGTGTCCCGAATTGAGTTGGTCATATTATAGGCTGCTTCAAAATATTTAACCTATTTGCCGACCGAAGAAGAATTGAAACGTGAACTGAGGCTTGATGAATTTAGAAAGCTTAGTGATTAAACCGAGGTGACAAAATGGACATCTACACCGCTGCAAACAAAATGAAGCTCGAGCGCAAAACTATCTTCGACCTTGACATCAAGGTGACCTTTTACGCCCGAGTCTCCACCACCCGTGAGGAACAGGAAAACTCGGTGGAGAACCAGATAATGTTTTTCACCGATATGATAAAAAACAACCCCCACTGGACATACGTGGAGGGCTATGTTGACCGTGTGAGGGGCGAGGCTGCGGAGAACAGGGCGAACTTTATGCGCATGATCGACGACGGCAAAGCAGGCGTTTTCGACCTGGTGCTGACCAAGGAGGTCAGCCGTTTTGCCAGGAACACTATCGACAGCCTGACCTATACCCGTGAGCTGCTGCGTGCAGGGGTGGGCGTGTTCTTTCAGAACGACAACATCTGCACTATCGACACCGACTCGGAGCTGCGGCTGACCATTATGTCCTCGATCGCGGCGGACGAGGTGCGCAAGCTCAGCGAGCGTGTGCGCTGGGGTCACAAGAGGGCAATAGAGAGCGGCAACGTGTTGGGCAACAACCGCATTTACGGCTACAAAAAGGACGACTGCCGCCTTGTCATCGACGAGGAGGAAGCCGAAATGGTGCGCATGATATTTGAGCTTTACTCGACAGGGCAGTACAGCTCCCGAAAGATCGAGAGGATACTTTTCGACAAGGGCTACCGAGGGCGCAACGGCACGCAGATACACCACAACACCATAAACGGCATCATACAGAACCCCAAGTACAAGGGCTACTACTGCGGCAACAAGGTCAAGGTGGTAGACTACCGCACCCGTGAGCAGCGTTTCCTGCCCGAGGACGAGTGGGTGATGTACAAGGACGAAAGCGGCGAGGTGGTGCCTGCCATCGTGTCGGAGGAGCTTTGGGAGAAGTGCAACGCCATTTTCCGTGAGCGCAGTCAGGCGATAAAGAGCCGCACACGGTCGTTCAAGGACAAGAGCGTGTTCACGGGGAAGATATGGTGCAAGGCGCATGACGTGCCCTACTGGCGCACCAGCTACTCAAACTCGGTGGAGAAGGGCGAGCCGATCTATCAGTGGATATGCTCCGAGAAAAAGCGCTCGGGGGCGAAGTCCTGCTCGTCATTTTCTATCATGGAAGCTGACCTTTACAAAATGCTCTCCGACCACTTCAAGCTGGTGGCAGGGAACATCGAGGAATACGTTGCGGATTTCCTGAAAATTTACAAGGAGACAGGCGCTGAGGTCAATACCCAAAAGCAGATAAACGACCTGAAAATACAGCTAGAAAAGGAGAAAGCCAAGCGTGAAAAGCTCCTCGACCTCTACACCGAGGACGTAATCAGCCGTGAGGAATTTAAGAAGCGCAACGACGGCGCAAACGTGCTGATCTCACAGCTTGAAGAGGACGTTGCCGAGCTTGAAAAGGCTGCTGCCGAGAAGATCGACTACGTTTCTGAACTCAAAAAGATAGAAGAATTTTTTAATACCATGTACTGCCCCGAGGGGGACATGACCCGGGAGCAGGTGGACGAGCTGGCTAGGGCTATCATCGACCACATCGACGTTGTGCCCATGAACAAAAACTCCATGAAGCTTGAAATAAAGCTGAAAACAGGGCTTTCCACCGATTTCTCGTATGTAAGGACAGGGGAGCGCTATGCCCGGCGTTCTGCCCCCATCAGCAAGAAGATGATCGACGCCTACAAGACAGGCAGCCAGCAGTAATAGTTCTGCGAGTAATATCGTGTGCGAGACTTTTGGTCTGATCCTCTGATCGGGTCAAATGCGCTTTTCATTAAATTCCGGCACGTCGGTCAACATCGGCGTGCCGGAATTTTTTCTGCAAAACCCGGCACACCCTTTGGTATGCCGAGCTTTAGAATTCAAGACAGCTCTATCCTTACGCCGTCAAAAACAACATAGTCTATCTGCGAAACGTTTATCGGTCTGTCCTCAAATAAATGCTCATGGTCCCAGATATAACCGTTTGTGCCGCTTGACCAGGCGATATGGTTTTTGTCAACGGGCAGCTTTATCACCTCGCCCAATATCATGTGCAGCTCAAAGTTTGGGGTGTGGTCTTTAAACAGCTCCCTCGGGTCGCCCTTGCCTGCCGCCTTTATGCTGAAAGGGTTTGCAGTTATATCTATTCCCTCGCTGCTGCCGTGGAGTGAGCGGTCCGACATATCCTCGATCTTGAATACTGCCGTGCCAAAGCAGCTGTCCTTTGAAAGCTCCCTTTTTGCTTCAAGATAATTTTCCAGCATTTTATAGTAGTCATCTGACAGGTCCTCAGCTCTGTAAAGCTCATCCTCGGTCAGCCCCTCATCTCCGAAAATGTCAAAGGTCTCTGTGAAATACTGGTTTTGCAGTTCTATTGAGAGCTCCTGCAAACGGTTTTCAGCCTTGATATATTCCTCACCGCCGCCGTTTTTGTTCCAGTAGTCAAGGTCGGGGGTCAAATACAGGTCTGTCAGCTTTATCATGCAGGCGCATTTCTCTGAGCTGTGTGTGCTTCCCGAAAGATCAATGCCGCTGCAGCCTGCCACAAGGGTAAGGGTGCCGTCATCGTTAAGATAAGCCTGAGAATTTTCATGCTCATATCCGCCGTAGGCAACACCGCCTATGAACAGCTCGCTGGCTGCTATGCCTGCGTTGTAGCGATAGCCCTCCACAGCTTCAAATGCGCTGCCGTCCTTTTTCGACAGGGTAAACACAGCCACTGTCATGTCAGACATATTAAGGGTAGTTTCAAGCCGAATGTCAAGCTCATCAAAGCTGTTTTCAAGGCAGCTGCCCCCTGTGCCCTCCACCTGCTCAATGCTCTTCAACGTCTCCAGATCATCGCTGTCATATACCGCCTTTGAAAAGTCAAAGATTCCTTTGTTATAGGCGTATGCGCCCACACCTGCAGCTCCTGCTGTCAGCACAGCTGCCGCAATAATTATCCCCATAAATCTTTTGCTGTGTCTTTTTTTGTTCACCATAGTTTCTTTCATTTCATATCCCGCCTTTCTCATGACTAAGGAGAGAATGCGCTGTTTTGTCTCATCATCTATCTCAGCGCCTGTGCCGAATTCTTCAAATTCCTTATCAAGCCGCCAAGCACTCGCTGCCGTTATCAGGTCAGATGATCTTACAGGCTCGTTTTTCATTTGTCTCCCTCCCTCAGCATTTTTCTGAGCTTATCAAGCCCTCTCGATACCCTGGAATTAAGGGTGCTCACACCCATTCCCAGCTCCTTTGCTATGTCCTTGTTTCGCTGCCCGAAATAATATTTGCGTATGAAAATATAGCTGTCAGGCTCGCCCAGCTGTTTTACGGCGTCTATCAGCTCATTTTCCTCCGTGCAGCTTTGGGCTATCACATTTTCAAGCTCGCTGAGCTCTACCGTGGCGGCAGCCCTGCTGTGCTTGTGAAATAAATTGATACAGTGCCGTCGGGCGATGACCGATAAATAAGCCCTCACCGACCTGATATCTGCATTATCTTTCACAGCGTTATAAAACATCAGAAAAATATCGCTGACAGCTTCCTCCATATCCTCTTTTGTGCAAACCTCGCTCAGCTTGACATATGCTATCTTCATCACATAAGCGCTGTATTGCTCCACGGCAGCCTCTAACCCCTTCTGGGGGTCACGGCTGAGCAGTTCAAGCAGTTCATTGTCATTCATAAGCATTCCTCGCTTTTTTGAAACGTTTCAATAATACAAGTCAGTCAAAGCCTTAAAAAAATTGCAAAGCTTGGGATAATTATACCGCAGTCCTGTAAACATTCTGTGAATGAAAGCTTATGCTCCCCCAAAAGCTCTCACCTGAAAAATAACCATAGCTGCTTAACAAACATGATATTTTTTAGTAAAACAGGCAAAAATATTAATAACACTCTTTAAATGCTTGACGTACATTGACAAATGTGTTATAATGAATAAACAATGAACAATAAATTTTTTAAAGCTGAATAAGTGTTAATAATTTACAATAAAATGCACTTTTCCAGCTCAAAAACAAATATAGCAGGGGGTGCAGCTTGTGAAAGAGAGAAGAAAAAGCTATAACAGAAAAAATTTCGTGATCGCGCTTATACTGCTGGCGGCTGCCAATGTGATACTGGGCAGCGTTATGCTGATACAGTCAAGGGCTGCCATGAGGACCCAGATAGACAGGCGAATGCTTGATATCTCCAACACCGCAGCATATATGCTTAACGGCGATGAAATGAAAGCCCTGACCGCCGATGACAGGGGCGGTGAGGAGTATGAGGACGCCCTGGAGATACTCAGGAATTTTCAGCAGAATATCGCCCTGGCTTACATATATGCCATAAACTGCGAAGATGACGGCAGCTTCACCTTTTCGGTAGACCCTACCCTTGACGACCCCGGGGATTTCGGTGAGCCTATCGTCACCACCGAAGCTTTAAGGACCGCCGCAAACGGTACTCCTGCCGTGGATAAAAAGCCCTATGAGGACGCATGAGGACGCTTTTATTCGGCATATTCACCCGTGTTCGATTCTGACGGCAGGGTGGCTTGCGTGGTGGCTGTTGATTTCAGCGCTGACTGGATAGAGAAGCAGGCTTACAAGCAGCTTATCTCAATTGCCGTGGTCACTGCCGTTTCGGTGGCGATAGGTATCGCCTTTGCCTACTCAATATCCGTAAGGTTCAGAAAGCGTATAGAAAAGCTCAACGGCGAAATGGGGGAGCTTGAAGACGAGTTCAAGGAGCTTGACAAGATGATGAAGCTGAACTCTGTCAAAAAGCTCTACCTTATGCCCGACAGCCAGCAGGGCGAGGTGCTTAAAACTCTAGCCTCGGGCGAGATGTACGGCACTGACGACAGCGGCGATGAGATAGCTCTGCTGGATAAGGACCTGAGAGCAATGGTCGATGATATGAAGCGGTATATCGAGTATATCCACGCCCAGACCTATATCGACCAGATAACAGGGGTGGGCAACAGGCTCAGCTATAAAGAGGCTCTCGGCAATATTGACGAGCTTATCAGAAAAGAGGGCAAAAACGCCAAATTCGTTGTGGGAATGTTCGATATAAACGGACTTGAAATGATAAACACAAAATACGGCTTTGAAACAGGCGATGAAATGCTCTACGCAGCAGGCACCCTTTTAAGAAATGCCTACGGGCACAGAAAGGTTTTCAGGATAGCCAGCGACGAGTTCGTGGTGGTCATCGAGGACAAGGGCTTGCTTGATATGGACGAATACGGCAAAAGCCTTAACAGCGCCCTTGCAGCCTTTAACTCGGGCAGAGACGGAGAGGAAAAGCCAAAGCTGGGCATATCCAGGGGCACCGCAGCCTTCCGCCCTGGTGAGGATAAGAACTACAGAGATGTTATCATGAGAGCCGAGCAGGCTATCGACTGGGAAAGAAAAAAATTCTATGAAAAGCTTGCCAATGACCAAACGCCTTTAAGCAGTGAAGATCAATAATTCCCCCACCGACACTGCTAGCCACCAGCTCTCTAACGACTAGCAACTATCAGAAAAAAATTTAAGCGAGGTATCATGGTACCTCGCTTTTGGTATTTATAAAACTATATGCGTTTCTCTCAGCCCTCCAGCTTTTTGAGGAATGCCCGTGTTCTTTCATTGCTGGGGTTGTCGATAACGTCGTGAGGGTCGCCCTGCTCAACTATCAGACCGCCGTCCATAAAAATTACATTGTCCGAAACGCTTCTGGCAAAGTCTATCTCGTGGGTGACTATCACCATTGTCATCTTTTCCGCAGCCAGCTCTTTCAGCACCTTTAATATCTCCGCCGTCAGCTCGGGGTCAAGGGCTGAGGTAGGCTCGTCAAAGAAAAGCATTCTGGGCTTCATAGCCAATGCTCTTGCTATGGCTACTCTCTGCTGCTGTCCGCCCGAAAGCTGGTAGGGGTAGCAATCGCCCTTGTCGGCAAGCCCCATTTTTTCAAGCAGCACCCTTGCTTCCTCATATACCTCTGCCTTGTTACGCTTGCGCACGTGTATAGGCGCATCGGTCACGTTTTTAAGCACCGTGTAGTGGGGGAACAGATTGAAGCTCTGGAACACCAGACCAAAATAGCTCTTTATCTCTTTAAGCTCAGCCTTGGGAGCATAAACTGCGTCCTTTACAGCTGTTTTGCCGCAGTATATCATATCGCCGCCGTCAACAGTTTCCAGCATTGACATACATCTCAGCAGTGTAGATTTTCCCGAGCCCGAAGGACCCAGCACCGACACCGCCTGCCCCTCCTTAACGGTCAGGCTGATATCTCTGAGCACCACAAGACCGTCAAAGCTTTTTTTAAGATTTTTTATCTCCAGTAGATCCATGACGGTCCTCCTTATCTGAAATAGTTCATTTTCTTCTCGATAAGCTCCATTATAAAAGCAACTATGAAGTTGAAAACATAATAGAACAGACCAGCCACGAACAGCGGCAGTATGGTCGCCTGTGCCGCAGCCACCTGCTTAGCCAGCGTGAACATCTCGGTATAGGATATGGCAAATGCCAGTGAGGTATCCTTTACCAGAGTTATCACCTCGTTGGTTATTGAGGGTATGATGTTTTTTACCATCTGGGGAAAAACTATCTTGAAAAACTTCTGTACCCTGTTGTAGCCCAGTATCTCGCAGGCTTCATGCTGCCCCACAGGCACAGCCTGTATTCCCGAGCGGTATATCTCGGCAAAATAAGCCGCATAATTAAGCGAGAAGCCGATTATTACCGCATAGAACCTGTACTCTGCCGAGGTCTGCCAGCCGAACACGAAGTAGGGACCGAAGAACACCACCAGCAGCTGCAGCATAAGGGGAGTACCCCTCACCACAGATATATAAAGCTTCACCAGCAGGCTGAGCGGCTTGAATTTTGACATTCGCCCGAATGCCACCAGCAGCCCCAGCGGCAGCGCAAACAGCAGCGTCAGCCCGAATATGGCAAGTGATGCGCCCACGCCGTCCATAAGCTTTTCGCAAATGTTTTGCAGCTGGGTGAGCAGGTCCTCGTTCTGCGCCAGTATCATCAGTCACTTACCTTTTCGTTGGGGTCAAAGCAAAGGCTGTTTTTGTCGATGCCGCCCTTTGCCCACTCATCAGCTATTTTGTCAAGGGTGCCGTCGTTAGCCATCTCAACCAGCACAGCCTGCACCTCGTCTCTCAGCTCGGTATTGCCTTTAAGGAAGCCGACGCCGTATTTCTCGGAAGAAATGTGCTCGTCAAGAATGGTATAGCCCTCATCTCTTGCGTCTATCTCATACATAGCCACGCCTATATCCATACATACCGCATCGGCAGCGCCTGACGCCAGGTTAAGAAAAGCGCTGTTATAGTCTGCCACCTGCTGAAGGTCGCCGAAGGACTCTGCCAGTTTGGCGTTCTCCTCCGAAGCATCGTCGGTGAGTGCGTGCAGCGCAGAGCTGTCAGCCTGCACAACGACCACCTTGCCTGCCAGGTCCTCAAGGCTGTTTATGCCCGAGTCGGACTTTACGACCACCACCTGTGAGTTGTCGATATATGGGGTAGTCCAGGTATAATCGTCCTCTCTGCCGTTAATGGTGAAGCCGTTCCAGATGCAGTCGATAGCGCCTGTTTTAAGCTCCATATCTTTTGAGTCCCAGTCGATAGGCTGCTTTACCAGCTCCCAGCCCTTTCTGTCGCAGACCTCCTGCGCCAGCGAAAGGTCAAAGCCCACATACTCGCCGTTATCGTCCTGATAACCATAGGGAGGGAACTCGGCGTCAAAGCCTACCGTAAAGGTAGTACCGTCAGAGCTTCCGCTTTTTTTCTTACTGTCCTTCTTGCTGTCAGATCCGCAGCCTGCCAGAGCAGCCATAAGCATGGGCACACAAACTGCAAACGCAGCGATCCTTCTCATCTTCATTTATCATCATTCCTTATAAATAGATTTCGGGCACTGAATATGCCCGTGGTTTAATAACAGTATATCACATTTTAGCCCATTAGTCAAGGTGCTCACCGCACGTCCTCGGGCGGACGGCTCATTTCCCCCACCTGTCGCACTATTGTGGAGTGGGCAAGCACTCGAGTCCTCCCCGGAGGGGAGGGGGTGCTTTTGTGGCGGCTAGTATTTTGATACGCTGCGCTCACAGTTTATGCCCATTCGGGCGACTGCTGAGTGCGAGACCGAACTCTGTTTTATAAAACAAGGTTTGTAGAGGTGAACAGTGTTCGCCCGTTGTCATGGTGAAGAACACTAAAACAACAGCAAATAATTAATTCTGCACCTGACTGTGCCAGCCTTAGAAACTTTTTTTGTGAGATTTACCGCATATTTTTGCGAAACGGTTTTCCAGCGACTGGCAGCAACTGCCCGAATGGGCATAACATCGCCGATAGGCGATACCTTCAATTATGAATTATGCATTATGAATTATGAATTAGACTAGCCACTAGCTCTCTGACCATTAGCGACCAGCAGCTTTCCGCTTACCTTTAATCACCCTTTTGACAAGCAAAACTATATCTCTGCCGAAAAATATTATCAGGTTCACAAGTGAGAATGCTATCACCAGCTTAACTCCCATGCCGCCCATGATAAAGGCACGCAGAAGCACTGCCGCATCAATAAGCGCCAGCCATTTTGCCTTTACGGGCAGAATAAAAAACACCATAAACTGATGGTTCGGGAAGAACAGCGCATAGGCTAAAAACAGGCTGAGGTTAAGGTATGCGTTGGTGCAGTACCCTGCGATACACCCTGCGATAATGCACCCCAGCACCCCCAGCAGATAGTAAAGCCCGAACCGAAAGCTGCCCCACTCACGCTCCAGCGCCGTGCCTATCATCCAGCTTATGTAAAGCTCCAGTGCGATGAACAGGGGGCTGCTGCCCTCGGGTATGAAAATAAAGGTGATGAGCCGCCACACCTGCCCTTTCAGTATCAGGCTGCGGTCAAACATCAGCGCCCATGCAAGGCTGAATTTTACATTGGGGATCGCCGTCACAAAAAAGTCAAAGGCAAAAACTATGCCCATACCGATGACGATGTAAAGCATCAGGTTTTTAATTGCAAAACGGCTGAATTTTTTCTCCAGCCTGTCTATCACAGCGTCGGTCAGCGGCTCAGCCTTTTTCGGCTTGAAGTCTCCCGACATCTCTATCCTGATACCGTCCCTGCCGCTGTCCTCGGCTGTGTCGGGCTCTGCGCCTGCTGAGCTGCTGACGGTTATCCTGCTGCGCTTGTTTTTTTCAAACATAGTCAAACACCTGCGTTCATACATAAGGGTACCCCCGATACCCTATCGGAAGTACCCTTTAAAAATCATTTAACTGTTATCGGATATCAAAGCTTAGTCTCAACAAAAATATCGTAGATAGCCTTGTTAGCAGCCTCAAAATCCTCCTCGCTGACGCCGATTATAATGTTCAGCTCGCTGGAGCCCTGGTCTATCATCTTAACGTTAACGTGTGCGTGTGCAAGGGCTGAGAATATCCTGCCGGCAGTACCTCTGTTTGACTTCATGGCACGTCCCACAACTGCGATAAGCGCCAGGTCTGTCTCTATCTCGATAGAGTCGGGGTGGCAGTTTCTGTGGAGTCCTGCAAGTATCTCCTGCTCCTTATCGGCAAACTCAGCCTGATGAACGACCACCGACATGGTGTCGATACCCGAAGGGGTGTGCTCAAAGCAGATGCCGTTCTTCTCAAAAACCTCCAGCACTTTTCTGCCGAAGCCCACCTCGGCATTCATCATAGCCTTTTCGATGTTTACTACCGTAAAGCCCTTTTTGCCTGCGATACCTGTTATGGTGTATTTAGGCTTCTGTGAGGTGGACTCAACTATCATAGTTCCCGGGTCCTCAGGCTTGTTGGTATTTCTTATATTTATGGGTATACCTGCCTTTCTCACAGGGAAGATAGCGTCCTCATGCAGAACGGTAGCGCCCATGTAGGAGAGCTCTCTCAGCTCTCTGTAGGTGATGGTGGTGATAGGCGCAGGGTTCTTGATTATCCTGGGGTCGCAGGTAAGGAAGCCTGAAACGTCTGTCCAGTTCTCATAAAGGTCAGCATTCACAGCCGATGCTACTATTGAGCCTGTAACGTCCGAGCCGCCCCTTGAAAATGTCTTGATAGTGTCGTTGGGCATTGAGCCGTAGAAGCCGGGCACCACCGCATTATCCAGTGTCTCCAGCCTTGCCGACAGCACCTTTTTGGTCTTTTTCGAGTCGAACTGACCCTGGTCGTTAAAGAATATAACATCTGCGGCGTCGATGAAATTATAGCCCAGATAATTTGCCAGAACTATGCTGTTAAGGTACTCGCCCCTTGACGCTGCATAATCTCTGCCTGCCTTGCCTATAAAGCAAGCCTTGATGACCTCAAACTCCTTCTCAAGAGAAAGGTCAAGCCCCAGCTCCTTGATTATAGAATAAAATCTTTCCTTGATAGCGTTGAACTGGTCGGTAAAATCCATGCCCTTTACTGCCAGATCATAGCAGCCGTAAAGCATATCCGTCACCTTGATATCTGTAGGAAATCTCTTTCCCGGTGCAGAGGGCACAACAAATCTTCTTGAGTCCTCAGCAGTGATTATCTCCTTTACCTTTTTGAACTGCTCGGCGCTTGCCAGTGAGCTGCCGCCGAATTTAACGACTTTAGTCATAACTCATAAACCCCTTCTGATAAAATTTTAACAACATAATATAGTATATCGAATTTGTGCAGATTAGTCAATAGTCAAACCTACAAACTTTAAGGCAAAAATAAATGTGCGTTTGTGAAATACGCTTGTATTCACACGGCGCACATTTATTTATCAAAGATCAATGGTGGTCACATGACCGTTTTCAAGGGTCTTTTTAAGGTCGATGATCCTCTGGTTGTCAGAGCCCCTGAAAGCCAGTGAGATATTTTTTCTGCCCAGCACGAACTCTCCGTCCACCAGAATATCCATAAGTCCCAGCAGCTCGTCAGTACACTCGCAGCTGCCGCAGCTATCCCCCGTCAGCTCCTCAAAAGTATAGCCCGAATAGCACCAGATATCCTTACTCGGATAAGTCATTTTCACCCGTCTCACAAAGGGCAGCAGCGCCCGCTGGTTCTGCGGCTCCATAGGCTCGCCCCCCAGCAGGGTGAGCCCCTGTATATAGTCGGGCTTTAAAATCTCTATAAGCTTGTCCTGCGTTTTTTCCGTAAAGGGCTCGCCGTAGTCAAAGTCCCAGGTCATGGGGTTAAAGCACCCTTTGCAGTGATGGGTACACCCCGATACGAACAGGCTCACCCTGACCCCTGTGCCGTTTGCGATATCACAGTTTTTTATCTCTGCATAGTTCATGCTGATCGCTCCCTGCTAGTCACTGGTCGTCAGAGAGCTAGTGGCTAGAAAATTGTTTTATTAATTTATGTGGTAAGGCGCACAAAAACTTGTTTCCAAAGTTAGCTTGCTAGTCGCTGGTCGTTAGAGTGCCGGCGGCTGGAGAACCGATTTACAAAACTATGTGTTATAACTCACAGCTTTAGTGGGGGAAATATTAAAGAGTAACAGTCTTTTTAGCTGCTGCGATTATCAGCATAGCGTCCTTGCTGTCCAGCTTGCCGTCGCCGTTCACATCAGCCCTGTCGAACCTGTCGGTGCTGTCGGGGGCTGCGGTTTTCTTGGCATATGCCACCGCCAGCATAGCGTCCTTTGTATCCACCTTGCCGTCGTTGTTGATATCTCCCCTGAGCTTTGTGACTGCAAAGGGATATACCGAATATATAACAGGCGAGCTGTTGTTGGTCACATACCACCGCACATTGCCGTCGCTGCAAAGTATGGGCTGGCAGTCAGAAAGCCTTGCGCTTATGGTGTTTATGTTTGAGGCGATGTTGCCTGCACCGTCCACCAGAACGTACTTTACCTTAACTGCGCCTGTGTTGGTGTTCTTTTCCTCCCACATCACCATAAAGGTGTAGTCGTTGAGCTTCACCATCTGAGGGGTGCAGGCTGTTAACGTGCCGCTTGCTGCGTATGAGGTTATCTTTATACTCTTGGTTGTGTTGAACAGCTTGTCGGTAACGTTAAGATAAACATTTCTCGGTCCGTAAGCGCTGTCTGCGTCCAGGTTGTATGCGGTGAGACAGTTCTCCTCCGAAAGCTCAAAGCCGCCTATGGACATACCCGTGTAATTGCCGCTGCCCCCTGCGCTGACAGGGTTTACCACCGATACGTTGGAAAGTACGCTGCCCTTATAGAACCTTGTTATAACAATACCCCTTGCGCTGAGCAGAGAACCGTTCATAGATATTGTTGATGACTCGGCATGGTCTGCCCTGAAAATAAAATCGCCGTCCGTCTCAACAAACTGGTTGAAGGAGTGGCTGACAAAGCCCTCGGAAAGATTATAAACATTGTAATACTGGTCGGTAACGGTCATGCTTGCTTCATCTACCACATAGCTCATGTTCGCCTGATGATTTACATTGTCCGAGTCGGCATACATGGTGTGGCAGGTGTGTATGTAAAGCTTGCCGTCAAGCTCGGTCATCCTCAGCGAGCCTGCGTCAAAGGGCACATAGGTGTTTGCTCCCTTTACCGATACCGAAGAGACCCGCTTCCAGTCCTTGGTGTATTTAACAACTCTCAGCACCTCTTTATCATCGCTGTAGCTGCTGTTTGTGTCGCCGAACACCAGATAGTTGTTATCACTGCCGCTGAAAAATCCGCCGAATGCGGTAAGCTCCTTAGGGATAGTGTTTGAGGCTGTCAGAGTTTTTCCGCCTGCCGAATATTTTTCTGCAATAACTGCCTTTCCTGTATATTCCACTCTTCCCAGAGTCCCGTCAGTATCCTGATACAGGTTTGAGTTCATCACGCTGGTCCATACAGAGTAATTGTTTGCCGAAACGTTGCTGCCCGACGCACCCTTTGTCGCTGTTGAAAGGGCAGGTGCGCTGCCGCCTGCTGTGACCTTTACGGTGTATGTGCTGAAAACGCCGTTATCAAGCTCAGCCTTTATTTCAGCAGTTCCCTCGGCGATACCGTATACCTTGCCGCTCTGGGTCACCACCGCGGTTTTGTTATCGCCGCTTGACCACTTGATGGTCTCTTCAAGCTCACCGTTGTGGGTCGCCGTCAGCTGCAGTATCTCTCCCGACCTTACCGTATCAGAGCTTGCTGAAATATTCAGCTGTGTGGCTCTTTTCCAGTTAAATGTCTCGGCAAAAAAGCTGCCGCTGCTGTCCTTTTCAATGGCAGTAACACGGTCTCCCGTAATAAAAAGTGAGAACACATGGGCAGAGGTAGTGACCTTTGAAAGCAGATTGCCCTCATGGTCTATCTCGGCTATGGTGTTATTGTTGTTGTAGAATATAAAAGTGTCGGTGCTTTTGTTATATACCGCCCTTACGCCGAAGCTGTTGGTATCGTTGAGGGCTCCGTCACCCTCTGTCTCAGCCCTTGCCACTGTCGCCACAGGGGTCAGGGAGGTGCCGTTTATATCAAATCCTGAGGAGTCGATAATGACCATTGCCGATCTCATAAAATGCTCCGACCAGACCATATATTTGCCGCCGATCATATCTGCCGACCTGTTGTGGTTAGCAAAATACCTCTGGAACAGTGCGCCCAGATAGGGGCTGGTAAGGGTGATGTTGTTATTGCTGTCAACATTTCCGCAGAAAAGTGAGTTTGTGTCGTGGTCGTAGCCCCAGTAGATATAGTTTAGATAGCCCTCATAATAAAAATTGCCGTTATTCTCGTCAAAGCCGCTGAAGCAGTAGATGGTCCGCTCGGTCTCCTTTGTAGCCAGCTGTTTGCCGTTGGCATCCAGCAGATAAAGGGTGCTGCTGTCAGCCAGATATATCCTGCCCTTGCTGTCAGCACCGATGGCAGACGCCTGGTGATCAAGGGCTATGGTCTTTTCAAGGCTTTTCTTCGCGGCATTGTATACGTATATCTCATAGTTATAATTGCCCGATACATATTTTTTGCTGAGAACATAAAGCCTGTCGCCCTCGTCATATGACTGCACCACAGTGGCTTTGTTTATGCTTGTAAAATCATATATCACCTGGTCCGAATTGTCTTTCAGGGAGTAGAACCAGAGCTGTCCCTTGGTATCCAGAGTATAGATACCCCCGGCAGTCTCATTTGCAAACTGGTCGAAGACGTAGTTGATGGTAGAATACCCCTCAAACTCACCGCCGTTAAGGGCAGTCTTTGCCGCTGCCGAATAAACAGCCTCAGTGCTCTCGCAGACTATGGGCTGCTCATCGCCTGTATCATAGCGGTCATCGCTGCCTGTCTCGGTCTCAGACACTTCGGCAGCGACCTCCTGCCTTTGCAGCTCTGCCGTGGCTTCTGCCCCTGCCGTCACAGCTGCCGCCGAAAAGGTACACACCGCCGCCGTCAGCGCGGCAAGCATTTTTTTGACCGTGTTTACATTTTTCATCTTTATCCTCCTCGTTCATATATTTATCAACTGCCTTTGCAGCTATCCGTTCCAATACTTCCTGTCAAGCGTGCGGTACTGCACCGCCAGCGAGATATGCTTTTCGTTTATGACCTCAGCGCCCTCCATATCGGCAATGGTCCTTGATACCTTCATTATCTTGTCAAAGGCTCTGCCCGAAAGCCCCATTTTCTCAAAAACGTCCTCCAGCGTTGCTTTGGCGGCGTCGGTCACGGGGCATACCTCATGCAGAATGTCGGGAGTTATGTTTGCGTTGCAGGTTATATTTGTGCCCTTGAAGCGCCTGTTTTGTATATCCCTTGCAGCCTGCACCCTCTCCCTTATTACAGCAGAGGACTCCTCCTTTGCGGCGGAGGATATGTGTGCAAACTCCACGGGCGGTACCTCCATATG
Source organism: uncultured Ruminococcus sp. (assembly GCA_937894495.1). Classification (GTDB taxonomy): domain Bacteria; phylum Bacillota; class Clostridia; order Oscillospirales; family Ruminococcaceae; genus Hominimerdicola. The sequence goes on from CALCRR010000170.1 coordinate 23,068, forward strand.
TATATCGAACCTGTCAAGCAGCGGACCGCTGACCTTGTTGAGGTAGTTAGTCACCTGCTTTTTCGAGCATATGCATTTTCTGGTGGGGTGACCGTGATAGCCGCAGGGACAGGGGTTCATAGCGCCTATCAGCATAAAAACGCTGGGATAAGTCACCGTTCCCGATACTCTGGATATAGTCACCTGCTTGTCCTCCATAGGCTGCCGCAAGACCTCCAGCGAAGCCCTGGGGAACTCAGCCAGCTCGTCAAGAAACAGCAGACCGTTGTGCGCCAGCGATATCTCACCCGGCTTTGGTATTGAGCCGCCCCCTGTGAGCCCTGCCGCCGATACCGTGTGGTGGGGCGAGCGGAAGGGGCGCTGTGTGATAAGGGGGTTTTCCTTATTTATCTTGCCTGCCACCGAGTGTATGTTGGTGGTCTCTATCGACTCCTCAAAGGTCATGGCTGGCAGTATTGAGGGCAGACGCTTTGCAAGCATTGATTTGCCCGAGCCGGGAGTGCCTATCATGATGATATTGTGCCCTCCTGCGGCAGCGATCTCCAGCGCCTTTTTTGCGGTGGACTGCCCCTTTACGTCAGCAAAATCCAGATCGCCGAAAAATGCGCTGCTCTCAGGCTTGAATACCTGTGCGGGCACAAGCGCCACCTTGCCTGCCAGATGCAGCGCCAGCTCACCCAGCGATGCTACGCCGTAGCACTCCACGCCCTCCACCACGGAAGCCTCACGCAGGTTATCCGCAGGCACATATATCTTTTCCATACCGCTGCGCTTAGCCAGAATGGTCATGGGCAGCACCCCCTGAACAGGTCTTATCTCGCCGCTCAGAGATACCTCGCCTATAAATGCCGATTTTTTCAGCGCTTCGTCTGTAACAAACCCCATAACGCACATTATCGCCACACCGATGGCAAGGTCGTGTACCGACCCCGATTTCTTCACATCGGCAGGCGCTAAATTGATTATAATGCTCTGTTTGGGAAAATTGAGGGAGCTGCTGCGAAATGCAGCCTTTAACCTCTCGCGGCTCTCTCTCACCGCCGCATCTGCAAGCCCCACGATATCAAAGCTCGGCAGTCCCTTGGTAGCTTCAACCTCTACACTGACAGGGAAAGCATTGAGCCCCGTGAGCCCCAGACTGTTTATGATCGAAAACATATAATTACCGCCTTTTATGGACTCAGAGGCAAGTAGTCAGAGGACCCCTTGCCTCCCGTAACTTTAAAGATCCTGTTTCGGACTTTGTATCTTTTAAAGGTGCAGAACCCTTTCCTTTATCTCCTGTGTTCTGCCCTGGTTCCAGAACTGGGTGCCGATGTAGCCGCAGGTGCGCCTTGCCACATTCATCTTGTCCTGATCTCTGTTATGGCAGTTGGGGCATTCCCACACCAGCTTGCCGTCGTCCTCGGCTATCATTATCTCGCCGTCATAGCCGCACACCTGGCAGTAATCCGACTTGGTGTTCAGCTCTGCATACATGATATTGTCGTAAATAAACCTTATAACGCTCAGCACCGCAGGAATGTTCTTCTGCATATTAGGCACCTCAACATAGCTTATAGCGCCGCCTGTTGAAAGCGCCTGGAACTGCGACTCGAACCTGAGCTTTTCAAAAGCATCTATCTCCTCGGTAACGTGTACGTGATAGCTGTTTGTTATATAATTCTTGTCGGTGACTCCCTCAACTATGCCGAACCTCTGCTGTAAGCACCTTGCGAACTTGTATGTGGTAGACTCCAGCGGAGTGCCGTAGATACCGAAGCCTATGCTGGTATCCTCCTTCCACTTGGCGCAGGCGTCGTTCATATGCCGCATAACATCAAGGGCAAAGGGGGTAGCCTCGGGGTCGGTGTGGGGCTTGCCTGTCATATAGCGCACACACTCGCAAAGACCTGCATAGCCCAGCGATATGGTGGAGTAGCCGCCCAGCAGCAGCTTGTCGATAGGCTCGTCCTTTTTCAGCCTTGCGATAGCGCCGTACTGCCACAGTATAGGGGCAGCGTCCGAAAGTGTGCCTTTGAGCCTTTCATGCCTGCACATCAGCGCACGGTAGCAAAGCTCCAGCCTTTCGTCAAATATCTTCCAAAACCTGTCCATATCTCCCCCCGAGGACAGAGCGACATCCACCAGGTTGAGAGTTACCACGCCCTGGTTGAACCTGCCGTAGAACTTATAGTTTCCGTTCTCGTCCTTCCAGGGTGAGAGCGCACTGCGGCAGCCCATAACAGGGAAGCAGTTGCCCTCTTTGAGCTCCTTCATCTTCTTTTCCGAGATATAATCGGGCACCATGCGCTTGGCGGTGCATTTCGCAGCCAGCTCAGTCAGGTAGAAATAAGGCGTGCCCTCGCTGACATTGTCCTCTTCCAGCACATAAATAAGCTTCGGGAAAGCAGGCGTCACCCACACGCCCGACTCGTTCTTTACGCCCTCGGTGCGCTGTCTCAGGGTCTCCTCGATTATCATGGCAAGGTCCTTTTTCTCCTGCTCGTTCTTAGCCTCGTTAAGATACATAAACACCGTAACAAATGGCGCCTGACCGTTTGTTGTCAGCAGCGTCACCACCTGATACTGAATGGTCTGCACACCTCTGGTTATCTCCTTGCGCAGCCTGTCCTCGGTTATCTCAGCCAGCTTCTCCTCGCTGGGCTGTACTCCCAGCAGGCGTATCTCTTCATCAAGCTCTTTTCTTATCTTAGCTCTGGATATCTGCACAAAGGGCGCTAAATGTGCCAGGCTGATGCTCTGACCGCCGTACTGGTTTGAAGCCACCTGAGCGATTATCTGGGTAGCGATATTGCAGGCGGTGGAAAAGCTGTGGGGCTTTTCAATAAGAGTCTCGCTTATCACCGTGCCGTTTTGCAGCATATCTTCAAGATTTACCAGGTCGCAGTTATGCATATGCTGGGCAAAATAATCGGTATCGTGAAAATGTATAATGCCCTGCTCGTGCGCCTCGACGATATCAGGGGGCAGCAGCAGTCGCTTGGTGATATCACGGCTGACCTCGCCAGCCATATAGTCACGCTGAACGCTGTTCACAGTGGGGTTTTTGTTGGAATTTTCCTGCTTTACCTCTTCGTTCACGCACTCTATAAGCGAGAGTATTTTATTATCGGTGGTGTTTGATTTTCTAATGAGCGAGCGGGTATAGCGGTATCTCACATATCTTCTTGCCAGCTCAAAAGCGCCCTTTGCCATAAGCTGGTTCTCCACCATATCCTGTATCTCCTCAACGGAAACAGCCCTGTTCATCTTGTTGCATTTATACTCAACATAGTCGGCTATATCCAGTATCTCCTCATTGCTTATCCTGCCCTTTTCACCTGCGTTGTTAGCTTTTTTGACAGCGTTGATTATCTTTTCGCTGTCAAAGATCTCCTCTGCGCCGTTTCTCTTTATGATCTTCATAGCTCTGTCCTCCAAAATTATTTTTATCTCTTGTCCCAGACCGCCTGCCCAAAGCAGACGCTGCGATGTATGATCCAAAAAATCAGGCTGCCTATGATTGTACTACAAAAAATATACATTGTCTGTTGCAATTATCACAAAAGTGTGATATAATACTAGATATAGTATTCTTTTTTAGAATAGAGCACATCATGGAGTGAATATGTATGAACGAAATATTAATTAAAAACAACATAGCAGAGGACTTCACAGGGGGCTGCTTTGACACGGCGGTGAAGTATTATTCAAAGGGCGAGATAATACTCAGGCACCTGCGTGAGGAGAAAGAAACAGGCATAGTGCTGGCAGGAACAGTGTTGATAATCAGCATAAACAGCGAGGGGCAGAAAAGCATAATAGATGTATGCACCGAGGGCGATGCCTTCGGCGACGGTCTCTTCCCCGACGGCGGACTGAACGCCTGCTATGCCCTTGCCAAAACCAAATGCACCGTCGCCTATGCCGATTACAACAAGCTTATCCGCCGCTGCGAAAAAAGCTGCGAAAAGCACGCCGAGCTGATAGACTACCTGCTGGGCACGGCAGTAAGGCGCAGCATGATGCATATCGACATTCTCAGCCGCCGCAGCATAAGGGAAAAGCTCCTGCTGTTTTTTGAGTATTTCTTCGGCAGCAGCAGGGGAGTGGAAAAGCAGCTGCCCCTATCCCTCTCCGAGCTCGCCGACTACCTCTGCTGCGACCGCAGCGCCATGATGCGTGAAATAAAAAAACTCAACGACTCAGGCGTCCTGACCTCCAACGGCAGAAAAATAACCCTAAGACCCTGACAGCATCGAAGGCTGGTTTGTGGGTCATCTATTGGGGGAGACCCCAAACCCCACGCATGAAAAATCCCCCCTCAACACGAGGCATATCATTGTAACTGT